>PWZC01000310.1 GCA_003567615.1 Gemmatimonadota bacterium
GCCGTGGTCCGGGACCGGGAAAGCCTCAATTACCGGATCCGGGAGGCGGAGCTCCGCAAGGTACCCTACATGGCCGTCATCGGAGAGCGCGAGGCCGCAGACGGCACGGTGGCGGTCCGGCGCCGAGGGGCGGGTCGCAAGCAGGAAATCCTGGAGCGGGGAGCTTTCGTGACCCGTCTCCGCGAGGAGATCGCGACGCGTGCCCGGGACGGGGCCATCGCCGCACCTTGACGAATGCGGCGACATCGCTAGCTTCCTTCTCTGACATTCTCGGAAGTGGAAGCTTCGGCCTCCCACCCTTCGGCCCATGGCCCGCCCCTGTCGAGGCGTCCGTGGAGACGCCGCCGGGTCCTCCTCCTCCCGGTCTTCCGCACTGTGCGGTAGGCGCGAGAGTTGGTTTGGGCTCGGGCAAGCGTCCGGGCCCTTTTTCATTCAAGGCGTCCCAGAGCCGCCCCTGACCGGAGGAACTGACCATCAAAGAGCAGAGGGTCCGCGTCAACGATCAGATCAGGATCAGCCCGGTGCGTCTCATCGACGCCGAAGGCGAGCAGGTCGGAATCGTTGCCCTGGACGATGCCAAAGCGCGAGCGCAGCAGGCCGGTCTCGACCTGGTGGAAGTCGCACCGGGAGCCCGGCCCCCCGTCTGCCGCCTTATGGACTACGGGAAGTTCAAGTATGAGGAGGCCCGTAAGGCGCGGGATGCCCGAAAGAAACAGCACACGGTCCAGATCAAGGAGGTGAAGTACCGCCCCGGGATCGAGGACCACGACTATGAATTCAAGACCCGCCACGTACGCCGCTTCCTGGAGGACGGTGACCGAGTGAAGGTCACCATGATGTTCCGGGGGCGCCAGATGGCCCACCCGGAGTTGGGGGTCGAGGTCCTTGAGCGGGTGGCCGAAGCCGTGGCGGATCTGGGCAAGATCGAAGGCCAGCCGACGCGGGAAGGCCGCACCATGATCATGATGTTGGCTCCCCTCAAGAGTCACTGAGTTTACGGGGGACGTTCCCCCACCAGGTAGGCCGGAGGCTCGGCCCCGACGCCATGCGGGCGGGGTCCGGGTCCCCTTTTGCCGGAATGTAAAGGAGAATACCAATGCCAAAGATGAAGACGAACCGAGCCGCAGCCAAGCGTCTCAGACGAACGGCCAAGGGCAAGCTGCGTCGCAACAAGGCGTATCACAGCCACATCCTCACCAAGAAGTCGACCAAGCGGAAGCGGAGCCTTCGCAAGGCCACGCTGGTGTCCAAGGCCGACGAGAAGCGCATGAACCGGCTCCTGCCCGGATCCTGAGGAGAAAACGATGCCACGCACTACAGGTTCACCGGCCCGCAAGGACCGGAAGAAGAAGATTCTGAAGGAAGCCAAGGGCTACTTCGGAGGCCGCAAGAAGCTCTATCGCACCGCAAAGGATGCGGTGGAGAAGGGGTGGGAGCACGCGTACCGCGACCGGAAGAAGAAGAAGCGGAATTTCCGTCGCCTCTGGATCGCCCGTATCAACGCGGCGGCCCGGCAGAACGAGCTCTCCTACTCCCGTTTCATGAATGGGATCAAGGAGGCGGGAGTCGAGCTGGATCGGAAGGCACTGGCCGACCTGGCAGTCCGGGATCCGGGCGCCTTCGAGGTGCTGGCCGCCCAGGCCAAGGAGGCGCTGGGCGCCAAGACCGCCAACGCCTGACGGAGTCGACCGAGCCATGAGCCGAGCCGTAGAGCTGGTTGACCAGTTGAAGGCTCTCGAGGCCGAGGCGCTGGAGGAGGTGGCTCGGCAGGAGGATGCGGAGGGCCTCGAGTCCATCCGAATCTCCTACCTCGGTCGGAAGGACGGCCGGATCTCCGGGATCCTCCGCGGTCTGGGGGGCTTGGATCCGTCTGAGCGTCCCCGAGTGGGAGCCGAAGCCAACCGGGTCAAGGGATCGCTGCAGGAGGCGCTGGAGCGCCGGGAGGAGCGGCTCGCGGCCGACGAGGAGGCGGGCGGAGCCAAGGTCGATCTCACCCTTCCCGCCCGGCAGGAGTGGGTCGGCGGGCGGCACCCGGTGACTCGGGTTGTGGATGAATTGGTGGAGATCTTTCGCGGCCTGGGGTTCACCCGGGCGCGAGGGCCGGAGGCGGAGTCCGAGTGGTACAACTTCGTCGCCCTGAACACACCACTCGATCATCCGGCGGCGGATGAGCAGGACACGCTCTACCTCAAGGGGGGCTACCTCCTCCGGAGCCACACCTCGCCTGTTCAGGTGCGGGTCATGGAGAATCACAAGCCACCGATCCGTGTGCTTGCTCCCGGCATGGTGTACCGCCGGGATTCCTACGACGCCACCCATACGCCGGCCTTTGCCCAGCTCGAAGGGCTGGTGGTGGACGAGGGGATCACCTTTGTGGACTTCAAGGCCACGCTGGCCGAGTTCGCCCGACGGTATTTCGGTCGCGGCGCCCGGGTCCGGTTCCGGCCGTCCTTCTTCCCCTTCACCGAACCATCCGCCGAGGTGGACGTGAAGCGTGTGGTCCATCGCCCCGATGGATCCACTGAGGAGTCGGACTGGCTCGAGATCATGGGGGCAGGCATGGTGGACCCGGCGGTTCTGGAGTCGGCGGGAATCGATTCCGAACGATACACGGGGTTCGCATTCGGAATGGGTCCCGGGCGGATCGGAATGCTGAAGTACGGGATCCCGGATCTTCGCCTCTACCTGGACAACGACGTCCGCTTCCTTCGCCAGTTCGCCGGACGATGAATGTATCGCTGCGATGGATCCGTGATGTGGCGCCGGATGTGGCCGGCGGCATCGAAGAGGTGGCTCGAACCCTGGCCGCTCGGGGTTTTCCCGTGGAGGGAGTCGAGCAGTTGGCGGATGGACTCCGGGACGTGGTGGTGGGTCGGGTTCTTTCGGTGGGACCACATCCCAACGCCGACCGGCTGAGTCTCTGCCAGGTTGATGCCGGGGACCGCGAGCCTCGGAGCGTCGTCTGTGGAGCTCCGGTCATCCATGCGGGAGGGTTCTATCCCTTTGCCCCGGTGGGGGCGACGCTCCCAGGGGACTTCCGGATCCGCAAGGCCCGGATCCGCGGCGA
>PWZC01000209.1 GCA_003567615.1 Gemmatimonadota bacterium
CGATCCTGTGCTTGACCCCGGGCCCAGATCCGCCCTCGCTGCACTGCGGTGGTGTGCCGGTCCTCGGGATGCTCCCAGGTGTGTCGAAGTTGAAGTCTGGCTCCGACCCCTCCGAGCCAGGACGGAGAGTCTCCGGCGGTCCGAGTCACTCCAGAAGCCAACGGAGGCTCCTGAGGGGGAGAGGCCCCTGCAGGACTCGCTGCCAGGCCGGACAAGGCAATCCACAGGAACACCCATGCGCTGAAGGTCGCCGAGCGAGCCCCCATCCCCATTCCCCGATCCGCCTCCATTCCCCCTCCACTCGCCTCGCGGAGGTCTGACTCCGCCCTGATCCGTTACGTAAACGTGGAGAGAATGTCACTGGTACGTTACGAAAAAGCTACGGACCGACGGATCCCCCTGGACGGAACACCCGGAAGGTGGAGGTATCCTTGGATCAGCTACGACTGAGCAGCCAGGGCGCTGGGCCGCAACGTGGGCTGAATGGGGAGGGTGAAGCGGATGGTGGTCCCACGGCCCAGCTCGCTCTCGGCACCTACGGTACCCCCGTGCCGTTCCACCAGATGGCGGACGATGGCCAGGCCCAGGCCGGTTCCACCGTCATCCCGGGCCCGTGCCGGGTCGGCCCGATAGAAGCGTTCGAAGATGCGGGACAGGTGGGGTTCGGCGATGCCCGAGCCTGTGTCGGACACCGAGACCCGGACCATTTCCTGGCCATCATGGGGGTCCCCTGCCTCGATCCGCACCAGGATGCGCCCCCCGGCGGGCGTGTAACGCAGGGCGTTTGAGAAGAGGTTCGTGAACACCTGGGTCAGCGCACCCCGGTCGGCCTGGATATCGGGAGCCGTTGGTTCGGTCTCGATCCCGAAACTCAGCTCCTTCGCCGCCGCCGAGCCGGACAGGGCGGTCCAGGCCTCCCGGGCCACCTTCTCCAGCGCTACCGACTCCGGATTCAAACGCCACCCCCCGGACTCGATGCGGGAAAGATCCAGGAGGTCCTCCAGGATGGCCTGGAGCCGCTGGGCATTGGCGAAGAGCCTCCCTGTGAACTGGCGGCGCAGATCGGTCGGGAGATCCTCGTCCAGCAAGGTCTCGGCATGGCCCCGGATTACGGTCAGGGGCGTCTTGAGCTCGTGGGATGCATTGGCCACGAAGTCGCGCCGGACACCCTCCAGTCGGCGCAGTTCGGTCGTATCCAGGAATACCAGGACCGCCCCCCCGCTGGGCAGTGGTTGGGCCGTGGCAAGAAGGTGTCGATCCTCATAGCGGAGCTCGGTGGTCGAAACAGCTTCTCCCTTCAGTGAGCGCTCGACCAACTCCAGGAATCCCCGGCGGCGGGCTACCTCCGCCGGGCCCAGGCCCCGAGGGTCCTGATGGAGCCGGAAGATGGCGCGAGCGGCGGGATTTGCCCGCCGTACCCTCCCGGCCGGGTCCAGGGCGAGGACCCCCTCAGCCATGGAATCGATGAGGGCTCCCATCTCTGCCCGCTCCGCCTCAAGCTGTCCAAGGCGACGCTCCAACTGGTCGGCCATCCGATCGAGCGCACAACCCAGATCCCCGAGTTCATCGCTGCGCTCAAGGCGAATCCGGGTGGTCAGGTCCCCATCGGCCATGAGGGCAGCCGCGGTGCGCATCCGCCGCAGCGGCCGGGTGACTGCCAGACTGAACGCCAGTGAGAAGAGCGCCGCCAGTCCCAGGGCGACTCCCCCCACGCCCAGGATCTGTCGACGGACGCTCGCCACCGACTCGTCGATGGCGGAGATACTCATGGCGAATCGGAGAGTGCGCCCATCCGACAGGGTCCGAGCCGCGTAGATCAGGTCCGCTTCCACCGAAGTGCTGTACCGGACAGCCATCCCCTCCCCCACCGCCCGAGCCTCGACCACTTCCGGGCGGGTGGAGTGGTCTTCCATACCGGCGACCTGCTCCGGCTCAACGCCCGAGTCCCCCACCACTCGTCCATCGGGCTCGATGACGGTGACCCGGTGCCCGATGAGGGTCGCCATGCGGCGGGCCAGCGAGTCGGGAGGGGCATCGAGAGATCGCTCCGCCAGATCGGCGCCCAGGGCGAGTTCCCGGCGAAGCTCTGTACTGGCCCGCTGAATGAGGGGCTCCCGCAGCGTGATGTCCACGCCCAGGCTGAGGGCGAGAACCACCAACGCCACCAACGCGCTGAAGCTCAGGAAGAGTTTGTAGTGAACCGGGAGCTTCACTTCTTTCTCCTCTCTCCAGGATGGGATCAGGCCGGTCTGACCAGTTCAACGCCACGGTCAGGCGAACAAACCCCGTTCACGCGCTGATCAAGAGCGGTGCTGGGAATTCCCTGCAACCGCTGCAGGTCGAGACACAAACCAATGACCTGCGGCGCCTCCGCTCCGGTGCGAAGCCGCTGGAGCGTACGATCATAGAAG
Organism: Gemmatimonadota bacterium; assembly: GCA_003567615.1. Taxonomy (GTDB): domain Bacteria; phylum Gemmatimonadota; class Gemmatimonadetes; order Longimicrobiales; family Gaopeijiaceae; genus PWLA01. The sequence goes on from PWZC01000209.1 coordinate 2,412, forward strand.
CCGCCCCCCTGACCCAGCCGTACCCCACCATCATCGAAGGCGAGGCCCGGAGCGAGGATCAGGTCGGCCTCGGTGAGGGGCACCTCGGTCGATTCCGCATCAGGCGTGGGAATGCCCAGACGATCCCGAGCCAGCTGGGTCAGACGGAGCTCTGGATCGACCACATGGAACGCCAGGTCCATCCCCACGACCCTGGGAAGGAGACGCCTCACTCCGCGTTCCAGGAGCAGGAGGTCCAGGGGCACGGTGGAGATCTCGGTGGGAAGGCTGGCAAAGTAGGCCACCGTGAGCCTGGGGCCCGAAGACACCGCTGCGTCGTCCAGGAGAGGCACCAGGTGCGGGAGGACGGCCTGGCCGGCCGAGAGGAACGCGGAGGGGGGCAGGGCCCTCAACTCGGTCCGGATCCTCCGACGAAGGCGACGCTTTTCTTCGTTGACGTCCAAGGGTCAGGTTCTCGTCGGATCAGCGGAGTAGGGGGTGTTGCCGAAAAGCTCGCTCGGTCCTGTCTGCCGCGCCAGCCATGGCGGAAAGGCCGTGGTTCAGACGGCAAACGTCGAGGAAACGAAAAAAGGGCATTGCGGCGCGGATTGCGCGGCAATGCCCTGAGCATCCCCTACACTCTGAAACCAGCGGAGGCGGAGGGACTCGAACCCCC
>PWZC01000096.1 GCA_003567615.1 Gemmatimonadota bacterium
ACGAGTGGATTCAACGAGACCCATGCCGTGGACGGCAAGACACAGCAGCGTCCCCACGCCTTTCTTCCCAAGCCATGGTCACTGGAGGGGCTCTCCAGCGTGGTGCCCCCGTCCTGAAGCCGGTATGGACGTCCCGGCCGCCTCACGGGTGGACCGGAGCAAATTCTACACTGACTGACGGAAAGGCTACACGCCCCCCCCTCCGGCGGCATCGCCTTTCTCCGCCTTGTCCGCCTTCTTTCCGCCCCTCCCGCACACCTGGCGCTCTGATGTCTCCTTTGTCCCCCCGGGATGAACCGTAGGGGTGGGCCCGGGCACAGGGCTTGCCCCTCTTCCCGATAGAAAGGGAGGAGTTCGGGCTCTCCTCTCACCAAACCCACGGGAGGCACCATAGTTGAGAAAATGAGAGACACGGATCGGGATAGCGGGTCATCAACGACTGATGTAGGGGAGTTGGCGGACGAAGCGTCCCAGGGGGCGCGGGATCTTCGGGACGAGGCCGAATCGCAGGCGGATCGTTGGACCCGCGACCTGGGCAAGAGAGGAGCCGGACTGGCCCGCGCCCTCGAGTCGGCGTCAGCCACCCTGCGTGACGAAGGGGACCATCGCATGGCGGAGCTGGCGGACCGAGCCGCCGAGCAGGTGGAACGGATGGCCGGCTACCTGGAGCAGGAGGATCCCCGGTCACTGATGGACGATCTCGAGCGGTTGGGTCGCTCCAATCCAGCGGCATTCCTCGGGACGGCCTTTGCCGCCGGAGTAATGGGTGGACGGTTCTTCAGGGCATCCGGCTCCGAGGGGGGGAACGGGTCGAACCCGCCCACTTCACCCTCCCCACACCGCGGCTCCGGGACCACCGACAGTCAGGGAGCCCACGTGGATCAGGACGGTCGCCACGATCGGACCCACGAGCTTGTCGACCGGAGCGGAGGCGAATGAGTCGGAGTCCGCTGGATCCCGTGAAGGGAACGGACCGACACCACGCTCTGCCGCCCAGGGAAGAGATGGTGACGGTTGACGGTACAGTCCCCGGGGCAACCGCATCGGTGCCGGACCTCCTCAGGAGGTTGTCCGGGGAGGGATCAGAGCTCGTTCGCAAGGAAATCGAGCTGGCGAAGGCGGAGATGGACGAGAAGCTCGACGCCCTGAAGCGGAGTGCCGCGACCATGGCTGCGGGTGGGGGACTTCTGCTTGCGGGTCTTCTCTTCGCGCTCTGGACTCTCAACACCGGTGTCACCGCTGCGCTGGTGCAGGTGGTGAGCGCAGCCGTTGCCGTTTGGCTCGCCCCCCTGCTTCTCGCTGCAGTTCTCCTGGCCATCGGGTGGGCGCTGATCTCCAGCGCCAAAAAGACCATGGCCCATGAAACCCTTACGCCGGAAGGTAGCCGGGAAAGCCTCCGGAGAGACCTTCGCTGGGCCGAAGGCAAGGCGAAGCAGGCGAAGGAAGAGGTAACCCAGTGAGAGAGGACATACCACGGCAACAACCGAACAGGGAGGAGAGCATGCAGGACTCTAAGACGCAGGACTCAACGACCCGGCAAGCATCCCAGGGTGAGCGAGTCGAGGGAGCAGGACCGGGCCCCTGAGGAGATTCGCCGCGACATCCGCGAGACCCGGGGGAACATGGACCGCACCGTGGATGAACTGGTGGACCGATTCTCCGTTGGAAGCCTGGTGGACGAGGCGTGGCGACGGATGCGGCACAGCGGGGGCGACGGGATGGACGTGGGCGGAATGCTCCGCGAGCACCCGGTTCCCATCGCGCTGGTCGGCCTCGGGCTGGGCTGGCTGGCTGTGGAGCAGGCGAGCGGTCGCTCCATGTCCACCGAAAAGTTCGGGTCCGGATCTGGAACGACCCGGACGGGCCGGACGTCTGAGGCGGATGGGGATCGCTCGGGGGCTCGTCGTCGAGATCGCTTCGTCGACGGAGCCGGCCAACCCACGGACACCCATGGCCCCTCCGAAGGGCACGGGCACAGTGACGGAGACGACTTCACGGACAAAGTCTCGGACAAAGCCTCGGAGGCTATGGCCTCCGCCGGGGAAAGCGTGTCCAACATGCGAGAAAGCGTTTCCGACATGAAGGAAAGCGCGTCGGACATGAAGGAGCGTGCGCAGGCGGCTGGTAAACGCCCCCGTGCCGGGTTCCAGGAGCTCCTTAGCGAGAACCCCCTGACAATCGGAAGTATCGTATTCGGGCTGGGTCTCGCAAGCGGACTCGCCGTCCCGACCTCGGACCTTGAAGACCGGGAGATGGGCGCGATGTCCGACCGTGTCAAGTCCAAGGCACGCCACCTCGGTAGCGACGCCGCACACCGCGCAGCCGAGGTAGGACGGGAGGTCGTCGATACCGCTGTGTCCGAGACCAGCGACCAGGTGGACGATCTCAGACACGTTGTGGAAGAGGAGCCGGCAGAGAAGAGTTGACTGCGGGATCACGGTCTGACCGGGGCGAGTCGCGCTCCGCCCCGGTCAGGAGCGGAAGCGTGCGTTCCCGAGGAAGCACCTTCCTCCCCGGTCAGGGATTGCGGCGGGCGCCGCCGTCAATCGTCGTCGGTTCTATCATGACCGAGGGCTTTAACCATCTTGTTGTAGAGTCCAAGGATCAGCAGGGTGGGAGCCCATTGACCCACGAACTGGGAGTCCTGCTTCCGGTCGAGGAACCGAAGCGTCAGGGAACCCAGGATCGCCGCTGCCGCTCCCCAGAGGAAGAGATCCGACGGCAGCTTTGCTGTTTGTTCCTCGATCGCTTTGGCGATGGGTCCCTCCTCGTGTCGCTTGCCGGATGAAGCCATGGCGAGCCTCCTTGTGTGTTTGGGATTCGTGGATGCCTCATCCAGGAATGAACCTGGAGCACTTCCACTTCAGGGAAGTACCAGCACAAATGGGGCAGTATCCATGCCAGCCGCCCGGCACCGTGGGGATGCGGCCGCGGAACAGCCCCCCATCAGGCGTCGGCAGGTGCAGGGGACGTGTCGGGTTCCGTTCGAACGTTCGCCTCGTCCTCCTGGTCGTTTCCGTTCTCGAGCCAGACCGCCTTCACCACGGCCACCGTGGGCAC
>PWZC01000234.1 GCA_003567615.1 Gemmatimonadota bacterium
AAGAGACAGGCAACCAAGAAAGGGGAGGGGAGATGTCGCCGTTATTCTTGTCGGGCTTGGTGGTGTTTGCGGTCATTTTTCTGCTGGTGCAGATTCTCTATCTGCGGCTGGACGCGTTCGTGGCGCTGCTTATTACGAGCCTGGTGGTGGCTGTGTTGGGAGGCGTCCCGGCGGGCGAGGTCATCGAAGTCATCACGGACGGCATGGGCGGAACGCTGGGTTACATCGCCGTGGTTATTGGGCTAGGCGCGATGATCGGGGAAGTGCTGCGCCGCACGGGAGGCGCCAAAGAGATCGCCGAGGCGCTTCTACGCCGCTCCGGTGACGAAAAGGCGCCGTGGGCGTTGAGTTTGACAGGACTAATCGTCGCTATTCCCGTGTTTTTTGATGTAGCCCTAGTTCTTTTCATTCCGCTTGTCTATAGCCTTGTGGAACGCTCGGGCCGGAGCTTGCTCTATTACGCGATTCCCTTGCTGGCGGGGATTGCCGTGGCGCACGCCTGTATCCCGCCCACGCCGGGTCCTGTCGCCGTGGCCGCCTTAATCGGAGCGGATTTGGGGTGGGTCATATTGTTTGGGTTTGTCGCGGGAATACCCGCCGTGCTGGTGGGCGGAATTTGGTTTGGGCGCTTTATCGGGAACCGGATTCACCTCGACGTGCCGGAGTACATGCAGCTCGACGACGAGATTGGCCATGAAGGGACAACACCCTCCTTTTTCGCATCCGTCGGGGTCATCGGTTTCCCCTTGGTCCTCATTCTCGTGGGCACGGTGAGCGAGGTATGGGTAGGAGAAGGGCACGCGGCGGAACCCTGGATTACGTTCATTGGCCATCCCATTACCGCGCTTACACTGGCCATCCTGTTGACATTTTACTTGGTGGGCATTCGGCACGGATACTCGATGAACGAGGTCCGCGCCATGGCGCGAAAAGGCCTGGAACCGGTCGGAATGATCATCTTGGTGACGGGCGCTGGCGGCGTGCTCGGCAATGTGCTCATCGAAACCGGCGTGGGCGGAGTGCTGGCCGGGGCGATGGCCGTGTCCAATCTGCCGGTGGTGTTACTGGCGTTCCTACTAGCGACGGCGGTGCGCGTCTCCCAGGGTTCGGCCACCGTCTCCATGGTTACGGCGGCCGGCCTCATGGCGCCCGTGGCGCAAGCCGGAGACTTCTCGGCGCCGCTATTGGGCATGATCACGATCGCCATCGCTTCCGGGGCCACGGTGCTGTCCCACGTCAATGACTCCGGCTTCTGGCTCGTAAGCCGGTTCCTAGGGATGGACGAAGCGCAAACACTCAAATCGTGGACGGTGATGGAAACCCTCGTGGGCGGCGTGGCGTTCCTTGTGGTGCTTGTGCTGAGCTTGCTAATCTGAGTTGTTGAATGGGAGGCCCGAGCCGCCCCCTCTCGCGAACGAGAAAGGAGACAACGTATCATGAAAGTCGAACCCACGGACGCGCTCATCGTCGTGGACATGCAGAACGATTTCCTCCACCCAACACACGTTGCGGCCTCATGCTCGATCGGAAGCCCAAGTTAAGCATGTTGGACTCCATGCGGCGCGACAATGCCACCACGAACCGGTTATCACTTGCACAAGGACGAGGGCGGAATTGACACACGAACAACAGATTGCGGACGCCGAGATATTTCTTAAATCGGGACGGTTTCCCGAGTCAGAGTTGGTGATAGGACTGGTGGGCGCTTTGGGCGCTGATCTTGGGAAGGTTGCCCTGGATTTGGAAAGCTGTCTAAGAAGTTACAAATATGAAGTACAGCAAGTTCGGGTATCCGATGACGTAATTGCCCCATATTTTGCTCCAGAACCATATGACCTGAATAATGAGTATGATCGAATAAGAAAACTAATGGACGCGGGAAATAGGGCTCGTGAATACGCTCATGATAATGCTGTCCTAGCTCTGGGGGCTGTATCCACGATTCTTGCCGAACGAAAGCGAAGCGAAAACTATGGTGTTCCTCTTGGCAAACCCAAACAAGTATATATCATAAACTCACTGAAGCATCCCTCAGAAGCGGAGCTCCTTAGACGCGTTTACGGAGATGGTTTCTATTTACTGAGCGTCTATTCGGATTTCTCAAGACGGAAAAACCACTTGGAGAGAAAGGGCCTGAACTCCGAACAAGCCAAGGAATTGATGACACGAGATGAGGCGGAAGACGAAATCCCGTTTGGACAACGCACTCGGGATACGTTTCATCTAGCAGATTTCTTTGTGCATCTTGACTCCGATGAAGACAAGTTATGGAACACTATAGAACGAATTACGCAACTCATATTTGGGCATCCATACGTGACGCCTGTTTTTGATGAGTTCGCGATGTTTATGGCATTTTCTGCTTCCTTGCGTTCCGCTGATCTGTCGAGGCAAGTTGGCGCGCTTGTGGCGCGAGATCGGGAAGTCCTTTCTACTGGGGCTAATGATTGTCCACAGTTCGGAGGGGGCCTATACTGGCCGAAAGCCGATTCAAAGGGGGCCGTGCGGGATGAAGAGAGAGGGAGAGATTACACACGCGGATACGATAGCAATGACGATCGCAAAAGCCGAATAGTGGATGAGATGACGAGAAATCTCACTCACAAGGGACATATTGGAAACGAAACCGCTATTTGGGAGGCCGTGAGGAAGAGTCCTATTGATGATATCACTGAGTATGGCCGTGTGGTGCACGCGGAAATGGAAGCGCTTCTAGCATGTGCGCGCAGTAATATCGGCTGTAAAGGAGCCCATCTGTATTGCACGACGTTCCCGTGTCACAACTGCGCAAAGCACTTGATAGCAGCGGGCATAACGCGTGTTGTATATGTGGAACCGTATCCAAAGAGTCTAGCTCTGGACTTGCATGATGATTCCGCTGTGTTTGGATTTCCTGAATGGGAAAATGGGCAGGACAAAGTTACGTTTGAGCCATTTGTTGGCGTAGGGCCTCGACGATTCTTTGATCTCTTCTCGATGCGCCATGGGTCGGGGTATCCTGTGTCTCGCAAGGACAAGGAAACAGGAAAGACATTGGATTGGCATACGGAGCACTG
>PWZC01000297.1 GCA_003567615.1 Gemmatimonadota bacterium
ACGATGGGAGTCGAGATCGAACCTGGAGTCTGATCGAAGGGCTGGCCAGGACTCACGAGGCGGTTCACGGGATCAAGCTGTCCCGGAACCAGGGCCACCAGAAGGCGCTCCTGGCCGGGCTCGAGACCGCCCCCGGGGACGCCCTGATCAGCATCGATGCCGACCTGCAGGACGACGTGTCGGTCATGGAAGGCATGGTGGACCACTACTTGGAGGGATCCGAAGTGGTCTACGGCGTCAGGGAGCGCCGGGACTCGGATACGCCCTTCAAGCGGTGGAGCGCTCAGACCTACTACCGCCTCCTTCACTTCCTCGGCGTTCGCATCGTATACAACCACGCGGATTACCGCCTGCTGAGCCGGCGCGCACTGGAGTGCCTGCGTGAGTTCCGCGAGGTGAACCTCTTCATTCGGGGGATCATCCCTCTTCTGGGCTTCCCTTCCACCACCGTCACCTACACACGGACCAGCCGCTTCGCCGGTGAATCGAAGTACCCGGTCAGGAAGATGCTCGCCCTCGCCATCGACGGTGTCACCTCTTTCTCGGCGGTGCCGCTCCGTCTGATCACGCTCACCGGGCTCGTGGTCTTTCTCGGCAGCATGGGCATCGCGGGGTGGGCGTTCTGGGTCAGGATCATCGGGGACACGGCCGTGCCGGGGTGGGCCTCCACCGTCATCCCGTTCTACTTCCTCGGTGGGGTCCAGTTGTTCTGCATTGGTGTCATCGGAGAATACCTGGCCAAGATTTTCGAAGAAGTGAAGGGACGCCCCCGCTATTTCATCGAGACCACCGTCTAGCTTGGCCCGCCATGAGTCCGCCGATGAGTCCCTCGATGAAGAAGGTCCTCCGCGTCACGGTGGCGACTACGCTCCTGCTGGCCGGGGTGGTCGTGGCGGTTGCCCTGGGCACCCTGGGCCTCGAATGGCGGAAGAACGCTGCGCCCGAGTGCCGTGTGGCGGCCTTCATGTACCATTCCGTGATCCCCGACTCTCTGCCGGGCCAGCGATTCGACATCCGACATTCGGACTTCAAGCGTCACCTGGGGGAACTGGATGAAGCCGGCGTGCGCGTCGTCGACCCGCTTATCTCAGAGTCGGCAACGGGCTCGATGGCGGACGCAATTGAGGCGTGGTGCTCGCAGCATGACCGAGTGGCCATGATCACCTTCGACGCGGAGACCCCCTCCCACCACGCGACGCTCAGCGTCCCGGAGTTGAGGGCCCGGGACATGACCGCCGCCTATTTCGTGGTTACGGACTTCCTGGATGCGTCAAACTGGGTGAGCCGCAGCGACATCGAAGTCATGCTGGAGGCGGGGATGCGCGTGGGCTCCCACTCCCACCGGCATCCGCTGATGACTCGTATCCCCCCAAGCGAGGTTCGGGAGGATCTTTCGGCCTCCGTTGCCGTGCTCGGAGAACTCGCGGCCACCGGACCGCCCATGCTGGCCCTCCCAGGAGGACGGTACGACCCGGAGGTCCTCCGCATCGCGGGAGACATCGGGTTCAGCCAGATTTTCACCTCCGACCCCTGCTACGTGAAGCCCACGACTCCCTCAAATCGGATCTGTCGAATCGAGGTACGCGGGGACCGGGGTCCGAGCCCACTGGAGTTCCTGGATTCGCCCTTCCTCGTGAGTCGCCAGGGCTGGTCGTGGGGATGGAAACGTCGCATAGAGGGGCTGACTGGGGTCTGGATATGGGACCTCATCAGTCGCATGAGATATGGCTAACACCGACCTGAACCCTCGAGACAATTTTTTCAATGACGAGAGAATCCCATTCGCAACCTGACTGGTCGATTGTCATACCAGCATACAATGAAGAAGACCGGCTACCCCCCTACCTTGCTGCCATTCAGGATTTCTTCGCCACGACGCCTTGGTCGGTGGAAGTCATAGTAGCCGATGACGGGTCTGTTGATAGAACGGCAAGCCTGGTTGAGCAGCTTGCTGACAGATGGCCAGCACTCAAGATCCACTCACTCCCCCACAATCAGGGAAAGGGCGCCGCGGTGCGACAAGGCATCCTGCGAGCGAGGGGCAAGCGGATCCTCTTCGCCGATGCCGATGGCGCGACGCCTATCTCAGAGCTCCATCGTCTCAGCAAGGCCCTTGACGAGGGAGCCGACATTGCGATCGGCTCACGGGCCGTCTCGGATTCAGAGACTCACGTGGAGACCAGCTGGCGGCGCCGGGTGATTGGGCGGACGTTTCACGCAATGGTGTCAATTGTTGGGGTGCGCAAGATCCGGGATACACAGTGCGGATTCAAGGCATTCCGAGCCGAGGTCGCTCTTCCCCTTTTTGACACGCTAACAATCGATGGTTTTGGGTTCGACGTGGAAGTCATTCTTCTTGCGCAGCGCGCCGACCTGAGGATCGCTGAAGTGCCAGTGAATTGGACTCATGTGGATGGCTCACGCATCAGTATTTTTCGAGACTCCCCCAGAATGGCAATGGACGTCGTTTCCGTTCGGGTCAAAATGCTTGGGGGAAGGTACAAGGCTTGGCCTCCTCACGAATTGAAGCGCGGCCCCATTTAGAGCCACGGCCCCAACCATATTCCACTCGTGAGATATCTTGGATCCGGCCAGCTCTTTCCGGCACCTTGTCCGGGTTAGGGCCCCAAATGCGCCTTGCCCCCAACACGCGGCACGTCACCGAGACCGGTGAGCCGCGTTGTAGCGTTACTTCCCCAGGATATCAGTCCGCCGCGCTTTCCAGCATATCCCGCTCAATTTCAAGTGGCTTGATCGCGCCTGAGTCGCCCCAACTTGGATCGTGTCGGCGGGTATCTCGAGCTCTTTGGCAAAGTCCTCGGGACCCTGTTCTGCCCCGGCCACTCCCATCGCCGTCGAGACTCCCAAGCGATCGACCCTGGAACCTCCTGAGCTCGGTGCGCGGCAGGTACTGAGGAAGATCGGCAGCGCGCTCGGATCCGGCAGATTTCCTGTGTCGATGGCGGTTGGTTCATGCGGGCAGGCGTCCGGGGAAATCAAGCGCCAATTTTGCCCAAAGGCAGTGGTCAAGTCCCGCACGGGCCGGGCCAACGCTCACGCCCTTTCCTGATGGCGAGGTAGAGGCGGTCTCGCACCGCCTCGGGACCCAAGGGACAAGCCCCGCCGGTCCGTCCAGGACGCATACTTCAGCCAGCCACGTACCATTCGGATTTTCGGGAGACAGACATCTGACGTTGGCAAGACGATTTCGACAGCCTCCCGGAAGCCGACCAGCCCGTCGATGGAGACGACATTCGCCTCCCAGGCCCCGCAGTTCTTGTGTTCCGTGAGCACACCAGGCCAGCAACGTTGCCCCCTCTGCTTAGCTGGCCCAGAGATCCAGCAACTCCTTGTCGCCGGAAAGGGTTCTGTGGAAGGCCCCGGAAGATGGTCTGCATCTGGGCTTGGTTCCCGGGTCCGCATCTTCCTGTGAATGGCGCCCAGGAAGACGATCGCCCAAACCTCGTCGAGCGGCCCAGCCTGCCGCGCCTTCGAATTCTCAAGGACCAAATCAGTGGCCGGGATGCATAGCAACGGGCAAGTCTGCACTTGGTGAGGCTCCTTCAGGTGGTCCTGCATCCCCCCTTCGTCATGCCGCGTGCCAAGATGGTGAGCTGAGATGGTGTTCATTTGCTCGGCCAAGCGCGGGAACCGCCGATGCGCATCGAACCGGCGGCGTATGCCGTAGGGGCGACACTATCGCGGGGCCGACTCAGTGAGCAGACTAATGACGGGCCGGAACTTGCCACCTCTCGTCCGTGTCAGCTCGTCAACCAGTTCAACGCTGACTGAGACATGCTCGCCAACACGCTCCCGCAAGGCGGCTACCACAGGCCAAAGGTCCGATTCCTTACAACCTCCATGAAGAATGGCTCGCAGCCGAACCCGGCCCTCAGAATCCTGGATGATCTGACAATCCGCGATTCCCTCGGCGACCCGAAAGACCGGTCCAAGTCGTCCCACCCGCCGCCCGTCTGGTGTAAGGATAACATCGTCACGGCGACCCACGATGGAGTGAAAGAGGTAGACCTGCGCCTCCCCGTTGTCAGGTTCGGCCGGCTCTATCAGGTCGCCGATCCTATAGCGAATCAATGGCATCGCCAAGTTTAGGAAGCCGGTAGAAAGAAAGCTACTCACCGCGCTTCCGGAAGTATCCTCACGATCGTTTTCCAATTCCAAAAGCCCGAATGCAGGGTGAGCATGCAGCAGTCCATCTTGGTGCTCGGCAATAAAAGCGCTCAACTCAACCGCCCCGTACTGATCGCGCACAGGACAGCTGAACGCCCGTTCGATCATCTTTCTTTGATTGGGTAGCAGGGTCTCAGACGACGTCATCACGAATCGTGGCTTTATGCGCCCCTGCTGGCCAGAACCAACGATCGCCGCGGCGACCTCATAGATCGCTGACGGATAGGCGTCTATGTATACCGGATTGATTTCTTCTAGTTTGTCGATATAATATGGCAAATACTTGGGTGCCAGATGATAAGCTGAAAATAGTGTGTCATTCATCGCCGGATTGGGGCGCCAGAATGGAGGCCTATCGCGCTTCCCAGGCACGAGGGAACGTCCGGCGAATGTCGCACTACGAGAGAACGGTCCCGCACCGTGGCGGATGAGAAAGTCGGCCAGAAAGGCGTAGTTCCGCTGCAGCGCCTCGCGACTTACGCGGACTCGTAATGGCCGGCCACTGGTCCCACTAGTGGAGTGGACGCGTACGTCGCGATCCGTAAATCCCTCGGAGTAGAACGCATATGGGTTCTCCCGCACCGCATCGCGGTCAAGCGGGGGAAAGAAATTTGAGAGTGTGGCGAGGCTCACATCGGCAGTCCGAAAGCCCCTTTCTCGCGCCAGTTGTCGGTAATAGGGCACATGCTTTAGAGCATGGTCTATCAAGTGATGAAGGCGAGATTCCCGAAGTGCCCGAAGCTCATTCGGGCCCCCGGAGCCATCTTCCTGTAACTCCGCGAGCTCCTGCCGGTAAGCTTCCCCGAACCGCTGGCGACGCAGGTGATAGCCGTAAAGAGCCGTTGCCATGCACTGCATGGCCGTCGGCGCTTTCCGGTACAGTGCGTGGAGCATCCGCACGCTCATCGGCTCGCTGCCAGCTGTGAATACAAATCTGCCAACTTGGCACCGATCTCCCGGAACGAAAATACACGCTCGGCCCGGGCCCGCGCCGCGGCGCCGAGCCGACGTCGCAACTCGGAATCCTCGAAAAGCCGAATAATGGAGTCTCGGAACTCGATTGGTGTTTCGGCGATAATTACATCCACGCCATCCGTTAGCCCAAGGCCTTCGCAAGCAACCGGATGCGCTACGATGGGCTTTGAAAGCGCCATTGCATCTATCATCTTGAGCTTTGTCCCCCCCCCATCGTAGATTGGGCATACATATACCTGACTTCGGTAGACAAGCGGTCGCATGTCGTCTACAAATCCTGGTATTTCAATTCCTGCATATGGCGCGGCGAGCCGCCTTAACGATACGGACGGATTACGGCCAATGATCTGGAGCCTAGCCTCAGGTCGTCTTTCGACAAGCAATGGCCAGACATCCGAAACCAGAAACTGCATTGCACTAGCGTTCGGGTACCAAGACAGGCCACCCACGAAAATCAACGAGTCGGGCGTTTCAGGGGTATCCGCTGGAGAAGCAGTGAAGTAGTCGAGGTCCACACCGTTCGGAACCACCTCGGTGTGTACGCCCGGCACGACAGCCTTCAGTCGCTCTGCATCCAGTTCGGCACACACGAGATGGCGCCAGAAACGTCCCGCGAAGCTGCGCTCCACAGCCTGTAAACGTCGACCCTCCTGCCAGAAATAGACTCGCCTCAGCATGTTCGGCTCCTGACTCGCCCGGCGCAGCAACATCTCAGATTCGACATTATGGTGGTTGAGGCAGGCAGGCAGGTCATCAGCGACTTCAGCTATGTAGGGCGCAAGGCTAATGGTGTCCACGTGCACGAGTTCAGGATCGGATTGGGAGACCGCCTCCCTCACAGCTTCCCGGTAGGCCATAGACTTACCCCAGCGAACAGTGAAGGGCTCACCAGGAAGCAGGGATCGAGCCGCAAGGCCGACCTGACCGATGGGATAATCTTCCTGCGGCAAGTCGATGACCCTGCGCACGACTGCGAACTGCTCGAGAGCGCCCAATGCTGCGTCGACACTTTCTGCATCTGGCTGTTGTGACCGCTGCCTAAATGCGATGACCTCCAGTTCATGTCGCTCCCCGATAGCCTTCATCAAGTGATAGGACCTCTGACGTAGCCCTCCCTTTGGTGGCCAAGGCAAGAGATGCGAGAGCCAGAGCACCCTGCGCCGTGAGTGATTTGGAGTGTCAGGCTGCACGGGAGTCCTCCTGATGTTTTTTTTGCATCATTGCTGTTTCAGTACACCCACAGGGCCATGCCACATAAAAAGTACAAAAGATGTATTTAGATATGAACCCACACAACCCGCGTCAGACATTTACACACGAGGGTACCGTCTTTGCCTTGAAAGAAGCCCCCGATGTCAATATTCGGACACCCCCATGTGAACGAACCGCTAGCCACGACTCAACGGGGACGAGATGGGAAGAGGACCAAATTTCTGACAGGTCAACTCGGGATGGCGTTCGCTTGCGCCATTGACTCGCGGGCGAGATCCGTTCGCCAGAGTCATCGCCCTCGCTTCAGTTGACGGTAGCTATACCCTCACGTCCTCCCCGTCATGTTGGAGGAGACTCAGGTAATCTACTTGACAAGCGGAAAAGCCCAAACGGTCCATCGGCGCACGGGAGCCCCCTGTCGCTCCGCCCTTCACGGACTTGCTGGCGAGCCCATCGAGAACCTGACTGTGGATCCCCCAAGCCCCCTGCGCGTCGTCAATCCGATTCGGGCGTCGAGAGATTCAGTGGAGGACGGTTCGGAGTCGTCCGGGGTCCCCCCCCACATGAGGCTTTCCAATCCTCCTTCAAGTTGATCCGGGGTCGTGTCCAGGGGATTCCAGGCCCAAGAACCGGGGAAGGGGCCTTCCCTTCCATCACGTAATCCGGGATACGGCGTGTGCTGTCAGAGGAATCAAGGAACGACTTGAGGTAGCCCGACTCTCTTCGCAAGCCTCTTGAAAGCTCGTTCAGTGCTCAGGCCCCTCTCGAGTTGGCCGAAGATGTCACCGATGTGTTTGGCTGGCCGTCCGCAGAATCTAGACCTCTACTCGGTTAGGACGATCCGGATCCGGATGACGGGCTCGTCGACGACGGGGGAGCACATATCGTTGAGGCCATGGATGGCGGTCTCCGGAACGTGACGGCCCGATCGCAGGCGGACGAAGACGGGAAGAGCGGCCTGCAGGAATACCCTGCTCCCATAGTCACAGGCGTCACCGAAGTGGGTTGTGGCGGCCCCGGGGTTGCCGGGAAGACGGGTCTTGATACGACCGCCTCGGCACTCGAGGCTGGAGAGTTCGATATATGGGATCCGCTCAGCGCCCGGAGTACGCCCTTGCTCAGTGACGCTCCCATCGAGGCGCGCAAGGACGCCCACGTTAGTGGGGCGGCTTTGGCGGTCTCAAACACCTCGGATGTGGCTCAATCTCACCTGACAACCGGCTGGCCCAGAAGATCATCGCGGGCGGGCCGCCCGCCCCGCCAAGTGTTTGAGCGATCCGCCGAGACTCGCACCCCGGTCTATCTGCTGACACCGTTCGGCTCGGGACGGTTGGAGCCGGGGTGCTGTGGATTGCCCCCTGGACATCGGATGTCCGGAGGCAAGGAAGGATCAAGCAGAACCACAGCCCTCTTCATCCGACGACCTCGCAGGCCCCTGACTTGCTTCAGAGTCCCCGTGCCAGCTGCAGCAGGCTCAGCCGCTGAACTGCTATCGGTTTCTTCTATGTGGGCGTCCTGCAACACCCTCTCGTTATCAGTAGTGTCCGGTTATAAGTCGAAGAGCCGCAACTGGTTGGAAATGGCGGCGTCTTTTGGGGTGTAGCGAGCAGCGGAAAACAGTTGCGGGAGAGGGGTTTTCTCGAACGGATGGACGCTGAGGATCTGTAGCATTGTGTAGAGATCTCGCTCGATTCCGAGGCGTTTCCTGGCGATAGCCACGAGCAGGTAGACCGAGATGGCGATCCAGATCTGGCTCTTGACCGCGTTCGAGGAGGTCCCGTAGAACGTCTTGATTCTGAGGTGCTGCTTGATCCACTTGAAGAACAGCTCGACCTGCCAGCGCATGCGATACAGCTCGGCGACCGTGAGGGCGCCGAGCGTGAAGTCGTTCGTGAGGAAGTCGAGCTTCTTGCCGGTCTCCGCGTCCCGAAACGCGACGCGGCGAAGATGAGACGGGTAGTCCAGGGCCGAGGTGGTGCCCGTGAGCCGAATGGTCTGGTCGCAGACGAGGCCGGTCGAGCGATCCACCGGCCTGGAGTGGATGCGCTCCCATCGCATGCCGCGCTTGGCCCTCGTCACAAAGATGGCGTGGGCGGAGGTCAGCCGGTGCAGCCGGGCGAAGTCGATGAAGCCCCGGTCGAACACGTAGATCGACCCAGGCTCGGTGACCAGAGCATCCAGGATCCTGACGGCGGCGAGCCTGGCCTCGGTGATCCAGGTGAAGGCGGGGATGCTTCCTCTCAGATCGAGCAGCGTATGCATTTTGACCCCGGCCTTGGTCGTCCTGAACCGAGCCCAGGGAAAAACCGAAAGAGAAAGGTCGATGGTCGTGGCGTCGAGGGCGTAGACCGTGCGTTCCCTCTGGTCGATCTCCTCGAGGCCAAGCGGCTCGCTCACGTAGAGACGCCGCGCTTCCACGACGAGCCGCCGGGCGAAATCGGCGAAGATGCGCCAATCTCGTTTCTCGTTCGCGTCGGCCAGTGTACTGCGGGCCACGGCTCCCCGGATCCCGAGATGGTAGAGCTTGTCGGGCACGGCCCCGAGGCAGGCCTCGATGTCGCGAAGGCTGTCCCGGTCGGTGAGCTGGGCGAAGGACATCGCCAGATACTGGTCGCGGACCGAAAAGCTCCGGATCCGTCGGTTCCCATCGTAGCGCCGGATGCATCGGTCCAGAACGAACCGCGATCCGTGCGCCATGACCTGGGAGAATGCCATCCGCCCCTCGTTCATCGACCGCTCCTTTGGGTGAGTTCACCAAAGAATGCGGACGCGCTTGCCGAGGTTCAAACCGGTGCGGCCCCATCAGCCTCACAAAACGTTGCAGTGTATTAACATGCAGAGTCGGTCGCTCAGCTTAACCGGACACTACTGATGGCCGGCAGGAAAATCAGGGCGATCGACTCACCCAACAGCCGGGCGACAAGACATCAACTCACCCCGACTACCATTCAGGGTTTCGGTCCCAGATCCTGAATCCAGCAAAACTGACAGACATGTCCTGGCCTGCGTGGTGGTTTCGATTCCGCCCCAGACTAACCCCCCAGATGCTACTAGCGGGGATATCCCAGGGGCCGCTGTCGGCGATCAACTCATCGTTTATCCAAACCCGATACACACCGTCTGCGATACCTGGCGCAGAGGAGATCCTCATGTGTCTCCGCACTCTAAACCACTCTCCGTCCCAATATTGAGACGCACCTCCAACTCTGTAACGCCATGGCTCAGGCCCCGGCGTGCTACCCACCCAGGAGGTTCCCGAGTTTCCATTTAGAAGACTAAACCTGGCCGTTGTCCCAAATATTAAACCAAAAATTAACTTGTGGTCAGGGTTACCTGTACATTCCCATTCCGCCGGAGGTATAGTTGTCCAGTTCGGGGAATACTTGACCCAGTACTCGTCCCAGATCTCGGTCGCCCCACCGTCAGTAATCGGGCGTATATCGTAGTCGTATCCGATACTTGGCCCACCGCATCGGCCATCGCGTCCGCTCCCCCCCATGGCGGTCGCATCACGGAAGGTGAATCGGATGGCTTGCCCCCCGACCTCGGGAGGACTGTCATTCTCAAAGTCCATGTGCTCTTCGCCCCGGGGCCAGCCTCTAAGGCCCGGCAGACCATCCAGGTACTCTGTGACCGAAGCGTAAGCCGCGAAGTTCTCCGAATGAAGCGGTGCCACCCCACTCGACGACGTGGTCCCCACCCCCACCGCCGCTGTTCCACTGAGGTCGCCGTACGCCGCCAGGACGGTTGCGGAGCCCTCCGCCTCGCCGGTTACCGTCCCATCGGTCGAGACCTTGGCAACCCGCGCATCCGACGAGGCCCAGGTCACGGGGCCCGCCGGTGTCATGACGTTGCCGTTGGCGTCCCGGAAGATGGCCGACGCCTGGCTCGACTGCCCGACCTCGAGACTCAGTGAACTCGGATCCACCACTAGCTGGGCCGGCTCCTGGGAGACGGTGAGGGTGATGGTGTCCGCGGCGACGCTCTCGCAGCACACCGGGGAGACCATGATCAGGGCCGTGCCTACGCCCCGGGAAACGATCTTTCCTGCCTGACTCACGGTGGCAACTCCCTCGTTGGAGCTCTTCCAGCTGAATTCGACGTTCGGGACGCGCTGCCCGCTAGCGTCCCGGGCTTCGGCGCTGGCGACAACTTCGGACCCCAGGGCCGTGAAGGCAACGTGGCTGGGCGAGGCCTGCACCGACGTCACGATAGGCTCGTCCTCACCGCCGCCGCCATTGTCGTCTTCAGACCCCCCCGACCCGGCCAGCGTTCCTGTTGCCACATTCGACAGGGGACTGACGTAGCTCCTCCCCTCAACAGAGTCCCACCGCCAGGCGACCAACTGGAAGTCCATTTGCGACCCCGGCGTCAACCCTTCCACGGTGCACTCCAGGGTGCGGCCGGGCTCCTGACCCTGGATCGGCCGCGCACAGCTTCCCTCGGTGGCTTTGGTGGCGCTTCCCCAGCCCCATCCGATGGGGTGAGGCGCGTACCGCACTTCATACGTTGCCGGTGCACCAAGTCCATCGTCGACCTCCGTAAACCGGAGGGTGGCTACAGCGGAGGTGGTGGCGATCACCGCCAGATCCGTGACTTGATCAGGCCTCGCGGGCTCCGGCTCGGGTTCTGGCTGTGGCTCGGGTTCTGGCTGCGGCTCCGGCTCCGGCTCGGGCTCGGGCTCCGGTTCGGGTTCTGGCTCCGGCTCCGGCTCGGGCTCGGGCTCGGGCTCCGGCTCCGGTTCGGGTTCTGGCTGTGGCTCGGGCTCCGGCTCCGGCTCCGGCTCCGGCTGTGGAGGAGGAGGCATCCGAATGGGGACCGACCCACGTGCCCCCTTGAACGTCGCGAAAAGCTCCGCGTCACCTTCACCCTTCGCTTCTACCTCGCCCTCCGCCGAGACCGAGAGGATCGTCTCGTCCGAAACGGACCATACCACGTCTCCGTCGGTGGGAATCGAGTTCCCATACCGGTCGGTGACGGCAGCGGCGAACTGGGCCCGCTCGCCGATCTCAAGTTCCAGGGCGGTCGGTGTGAGCATCATCTGATCCGCTTCTCCCGGCTCGGCCAACGCCGTGAAGGAGAGCTGAACGCTGCTCAGCCCATCGACCCGCACGCGTGCCGTCTGCTCACCGGCCACGGACCCCAGGTGCCACTCGCCTTGCATCGTCCCATCACTCCCGGACGTGGCGGTGGCGGGCGTGAAGGTTCCGCCGCCCGAGGTGACCTCGAATATCAGGGGAACTCCGGCAATGGGATTTCCCCCGGCGCAGAGCACCTGTACCTGCACCGGCTCGGCCAACCACTCGCCCACCTGCCCAGGGAACGGATTGGACCGGACCAGGACGATCTGGGCCGGCGAACGCTCAGTCTCTACCAGGGCCGTGGCGGACGCTCCGGACGAGCGGGTCGCCGTCACCTCGGCGGCTCCTGACCTCCGCGCCTCCGCGATTCCTCGCCGGACCCGAACCGTATGGGAATCCGAACTCTCCCAGGTCAACTGGTCGTTGGGAAGGATCGCTCCCTGATCGTCCGTGGCCTGAAACTCGAAGCTGCCACCGACCTCCAGAAGCACCGATGTCTCAGAAAGGTGGATCCCAGAGCTCTGTCGCTCCACCGGGTTATCATACCAATTGCAGCCGGACAGGATGAGCAGTAAGAGCGACAGGAGTACAAACGGGAAAAGAGATCCCTCCCGCATCGCGGTCGATGGACCTCCTCTGCAGATATTCCGTTGACCCGAGCGGGTCGGAGACAACCGTGTCGTGTTCATGATTCCATCCTCGTCGATTCGGGCTCGAGCCCCCGAAGGAGCCGAATCCATCCGTGGTGTGGATCGAGGAAGGCGGAAGTTGAACACGTGCCGCCAGCCCCGATCGGATTTCTCCGTTCGAGCCACTGGCGGCCCGGCTGGCGTGACGCCGGATTCGGCGAGGTAGCCCCGAAGCTCTGCGGCCCCGCCTTTCGGCGAGTGTGCTCTGAGCAGTGACGGTTGTTTGGGACCCTCGTCGTGCCGGGTCCGATGGAGGAAGGCGAATCGCTCACGAAGCCCGCTGGGCCGATTACGTTTCGACCTTCCGTGGCTGAGGAGTTTGCACGACTTGTTCCGAAGTGTGTGGAGAGCGAAGAGTGGCTTAACCACGGGGACTTTTGCCTTGAGGAACGATGAATAGGGATGCCAGAGGGTTCCGCGTCTCAGGCGATGTGCAAGAGATCTTGCGAGACGCGTGGGGGAGCCGGCTGAACACCTGTTGGGGAACACGAGGCGCAGCCATGGGCAAGAGGAATACCAGATCTGGATCCGTCGACGCCGGATGAACGGGTCCCGAATCGGCCACAGCCGGCTCCGAAG
This sequence comes from Gemmatimonadota bacterium, assembly GCA_003567615.1. Classification (GTDB taxonomy): domain Bacteria; phylum Gemmatimonadota; class Gemmatimonadetes; order Longimicrobiales; family Gaopeijiaceae; genus PWLA01. The sequence goes on from PWZC01000297.1 coordinate 12,725, forward strand.
CCGGAGCCTCGCTCCTGCAAGTCATTCATCGGAAACACCCTACAGGATTACCGATCCGCCCTTGACGGAGATTTGCATCAGCGCAGGACGGCGCTACCAGGAGCCTCGACGAGGCGGGCCGACCTCCCTCCAGGGGCGCTCAGAGGAAGCCATGCAGGTATTTTTTTTCCAGGGGGGGGAGAAAACATGTGGGGGGGGCCGGGTGAAGGAGGAACCGGTCGCAATCCGATTCACGTGGTACTGGATCGATGTGCCCCACCGGCACAAATTGTGCTTCGATAGATAGGTGACGGGGTGCGCTGGTATCACCCCAACCGTGCGGCCATGACCAGACTACTCAGGGTGCGAGCCCCCCTCATTGAGGGAAACGAACGGAGCGAGGAGTGAACGAAACGACCCGTCAAATCGCCGGGCTGACCCTGGATGTCCCGGGAGTGAACTGGATCCTGCGGCGGCGCACCCGCTCCCTCGGGATCGTGTTCATGCTCCACCGCATGGCCTGCCCGGAGTTGGGCACCGGTGGTCATCGAGCAGAAGATCTCCGCGCCTTCCTCTCCTACCTCCGACGGCGGAAGATCCGCGTCGTTCCCGTCTGTCAGATGATCCGGGAAGCTCGTGCCGGTGGAATGGACCGCGGCGGCCCCCTCGTCTCCTTCACCCTCGACGACGGATACCAGGACCAGGCCGTCATCGCCGCCCCCATCTTCAGGGAATTCGGGGTTCCGGCCACCCTCTTTCCCGTCACCGAGTTCTTGGACGGGGCACGCTGGATGTGGTGGGACCGGCTCAGCCTTCTCTTCTCCGAGGCCCCCTCCGGAACGTATCGCCTCCCGCTGCCTGGAGGCGGCCCCGAATCCGTGACACTGGACTCGAGCCAAGCCAGGACACAACACCGACAGCGCTTCGAATGGCTGTTCAAGTCGTTTCCGGCAAAGGAGCGGGACGAACTTCTGGTCCGCTGGCAGGACGAACTCCGGGTAGCGCTTCCCGACAAGCCACCGGAACGCTTCGCTCCCATGACCTGGGATCAGGCGAGGGACTGCGAGGCCATGGGGATCACCATCGGGCCCCACACGGTGACCCATCCCATCCTGTCGCGGGAATCGACGGAGCAGGTGCGGTGGGAGATGGCCGAATCGTGGCGGCGCCTTCAGAAGGAGGTATCTGCCCCGGTGCCGGTCTACTGCTATTCCAACGGCACGCCTCGGGATTTCGGACGACGTGAGATGAAGATTGCCGGCGAACTCGGGCTGGAAGGAGCGCTTTCCACCATTGCCGGCTACCTCCGGCTAGCCCCTCCGCCCCATGGGGACGCCGTGGATCCGGAGGCGCACTTCGCCCTCCCTCGATACAGCCTGCCCGGGGACATGCCGGGGTTCAAAAGGGTGGTGACCGGCCTCGCACCCGGACTCATCCACCGGATTCCCGCAGCTCCGGAGTCATGGGAGCCGCGCCGGGAGGGGAGCCTGTCGTCAAGAGCGTAGCCGCCCGACGGGCCAGACAGTCGTAGCGGATGCTCTCGGGAAGTGGGATGCGGTCGACCTCCGAATCCCAGATCCGCTCGAGGGCGCGGGCGACGCTGTCGGGATCCGCCGGATCAGCCACATCGGCCCCGACCCGGCGGGCCGCCGCTGCCGTGGCACTCCCTTCCTCCGTGATGGCCAGCGTCGGGATACCCAGCCCCACCGACTCGAACAACTTCGCCGGCACCTGAAGCCCCTGATCCTGCGCCAGGACCACGGCCAGAGCCGAGCTGGACAGGATGGCCAGGGCCTCGTCACGGGGGACCCGCCCCGGTCGGTCGATCACGCCGTCAAGAGGGCCTTCAGCGGCGCGCGCGAGCTCTTCATCATGGGGCGCATTCACCGGCCCGACGAACCGGAGGCGGAAACCCTCCCGAGCCTCCGGCCGGCGGCCCAGGAAACGCACGACCCCATCCACCACCGGCTTGGGATCCCGCCCGATATAGAGGCTGCCCACATGGACCACGTCGAAGGTCCGGCTCCTGGACCGTCGATTCCCCTCGGCCTCCTGCGGATCCACACCATTGGAGAGCCAGTGGACCGAAACCCCTGGGAAGTCGGCCCGGAACCGATCCCGGAACTCCGGCGTGGTGGTGAGGACGCTGAACACCTCCTTCAGACACCACTTCTCGAGGGAAAGCATCAAGCGAGCGGTGAACGCCGTCGCGGCCTGGTGGCTGGCCCAGGGGTCCCGGTAGTCCATGAACCAGCGAATTCCCCGGTTGGTCGTGGACGAAGCTCGACGTTGTTCGGCCCGGACGCCGGCCAAGCGGACACTCACGTGGGCGGCGTGGGGTGGACCCGAACTGACAATGATGTCCGGGCGAAAGTCCTTCACCTCCTGCCGAATGGCCCGGGCCGCAGGGCGGATCCACCCTCTCGCCTCATCGGGAAAAGCGAGAAGTGCACCGACTTCTCTCCTGAGCGTGCCGAATATGGCCGGGATCGGGAACCCATCGGCCTGCTCCTCGGCCCCGTCGTCTGCCCCCCGCCGCCGCCGGACGAGGCCGGCCAGACGTCCCGATCCCGGCGACGCCTTCCAAGCCTTGTACCGCGTGTCCAGCGTCCGATCCGTGGGCACGTGCCGGACCTGGATGGAGGTGGGGGTTTCTTCGGACGGACGAAAGGCGGAAATCACCCGGATCTCCCATCCCATATCCGCCAGATACCGGGTCAGAGCCCCCCAGCGGAGGGCCCCCACGCCGGGCCCGGGAGGAAAGTGATACGAGACCACGAGGAGGCGGGTCCCGGCGGTCTCAGACAGGAAATCCATGTCGTTCCTACGGAGTCCAGGGTGACCGTCGGGAAATTCGGCCATGTCACGACTTCCTCTGCCGAAACCAACCCAGGGCGCGGCGGCCCACGGCCTTCTTTACCGCATTTCGAATCCGGCGTCGACGTACGGCCTTCTTCATGGCGGGCGAGTCTCCCACTGGCACGGCCAGGAGGGTGGGTCCCTCCCGACCCAGCGCAGCGGTCAGTGCCTCTGAGATGGTCTCGACCCAGGCAAACTCCACCCCGACGGCTTCCGCAAGAGCCTCCGGATCCAGGGCGGGAAGGTCGACCCCGCTGACATGCCCGAATTCCCTCTGCTGCTGAACGCGGATCTGGTTGAGATGTCCGTCGACGAAGACGACGACCGGGAGACAGATGCGCAGATGGGCGGCAGTGGCCAGCTCGAGGCCGTTCATGGCCAGACTGCCGTCACCCACCAGGCCCACCACCGGATCGGACGGATTCGCCAGCTTGGCCCCCATGGCGGCCGGCAAACCGAAGCCCATGGATTGGAAGTCGCTGGGCAGGAGCAGACCGCCGGGGCGCAGGACATCGAAGTACCGCCGGGTCAGGATCTGGTGGAGTCCGGTGTCGGTGACGAGGCGACCGGACTCGGGCAGCGCCTTCCGGAGGTCGGTGAAGAACTCCTCGGCACTCCCCTGGGCGATGCGCGGCTCGGTGGGTGAGCCGCCGGGCCACCGCAGGGTGCGTCGTGCCTCGTCCAACTCCGCCGGGTCCCATTGGGAGGGAGCGAGCCGGCCCCAGGGCGCCACGTCGGCCCACTCCTCGATCCGGGCCACGATCCCGGGAATCCCGTACGCCGCTCCGCAGTTCTCCGGCGCTGCGTCCACTTGGAGGGCCGTGGAGGGATCCAATGGGAGCCCATGTCCTGCCGACCCGTTGTGACCCAGTCGGGCCCCCAGTACCAGGACGAGGTCGGCTCGTTGGAGGAGGTGCTTGGCGGCGGCGTGGCCCCCGCGGCAGGGATCGAAGGGCATGCTGAGGGGGTGGCTCTCCGCGAGGATACCCCGACCGGACGGGGTCGCCATGACCGGAATCCGCAGTTCCTCGGCCAGGCGCCGGATGATCGGCGCCGAGGTCAGTGCCCCCTGACCCACATAGAGCAGTGGTCGAGAGGCCTCCGTCAGTCGTAGCCAGGCCAGGGACACATCGTGGTTCCCGCCTCCACCCGCCTCCACCGGCGCCTCCGGGATCGCTGCCGCCTCTCCCGTCGTACCCGAGAGGGCCACGATGACGGGCCCCGGTTCCCCTCCAACGGCCAAGGCATGGGCCTCTTCCAGGACCGGTCCGATCTCTTCGAGGCTACGAACGGTGAAGAACCCCTTCGCCAGGGCCGATCCCACCGTCCGCTGAGGAATCGCCTGCAGCTCGAACCGGGACCGGGGCCCCTCCGGTTCAGCCAGCGTCAGGTGAAGGAGGGCGGCGGAGTCGGCCCGGGCCTCCGCCACACCGGTGAGTGCCCAGGTGAAGCCCGGTCCCGGGATGGTCGCCAGGGCGGCCACGCGCCCGCTGCTCCGGAAGTACGCTCCGGCCATGAAGGCCGCCGAGAGCTCGCTGGTGGGGACGATGCTCGTCAGCGCAGAGGTCCGGATCGCTTCATAGAGAGGGACGGTCTGGGTCCCGGGAAGGCCGAAGACGTGGGTGATCCCGAGCTTCTCCAGTACCTGGCAGACACGAGCGGCGCCTTCGACGCCGGCGGGAGGTTCAGGGGTCAACGGCGGACCATCTCCGTAGCGGGGCGAAAGGGCGAACGCCGGGTCACCCGCCGTGCAAACATCCGAAGTGGCGGGACGGCGGGCCAGGGATCGGACCAGTTGAAGAGCGGATGCTGAGCGCCGAGCCAGGCCCGGAAGCCCGGTGGAACCAACGGGTGCCCTCCCACGCCGGGGTCCTCCCGACAGGCATGGATGTCGTAGTAAGGGTAGACCAGGCGTGCGTCCACCTCGTACTCGAAGGACCGGGGCACCGGCTCGCCCAGGGCATCCCGATACGCCATGGTGCAGACATCCACCCCGCACCGCGCCGTGTACTCTACGTACCACCAGGCCCGGGAGTTGACCTCAATGAGCTTGAACAAACCATCTCGGGGATCCCGTTTGAACTCGGTGCTGAAGATTCCGCGGTAACCCAGGTCCCCCAGGAGGAGCTTCAGGGCAGCCAGCGCCTCGTCCACCTCCTTGGGCGGCACCGTGATCATGAGCGAACTGTTCCCGAAGTCCGAGGGGTACATACGGAGCCGCTGCCGGGCCAGAGCCCCGGTGAGAGCCCCGTTCCGGTCGATGAACCCGTCCACGAAGTAGTGGAGGGAACCCGGCCCCGGGATATACTGCTGCAAGAGGAGCTCGAACCCGGCGGACTGCAATTCGGCGATACGGTCCGCCGCCTGTTCCCGCGACGAGATCCAGATTCCCTTGACACCAAAGCGAGCGAAGAATCGCTGGGAATCACGAGGTTTCAGGAAGGCCGACTCCAGGCGGTGGTCCGGGAGGGAATCCAAGGTCTCCGGACCCTCCACGCGAAGTGTGAAGGGATGGGGAACACCCAGCGCCTCCAGGCGGTCGGCAAGGTGCGCCTTGTCCACCAGGGTATCGATCACCTCTGAGGGGGCTATGCTGGCGGGAAAGCGCCGACTCCATTCGGCCGATGCATCGGACACCTGTCGGGCCCAGTCGTCGGAGCATGGGATGAGCACGGCACGCTCCATGGCCACCGACTGTAGGACGTCGGCGAGAACCCCCGGTCTGGCCGGAACGGTGTCGAGGGGCGCCGGTCGATACCAACGGGACCGCGCCTCCAGTCCAGGACGGATATCGTAGATGAACGCCGGAATGCCTGCCCGTCGGAGGGTGCGGATAACCCCCAACGCGGTCAGGCCACTTCCCAGAACCAGGGCTGGAACCATCGATCTCGGTCCTCGATTCACGGTAGGCGGTGGTGGCCCCGTTCGAAGCTCGGGGCCCACGGCACGGAACTGGCTATTCGACTTCCACCACTCCCGTAGATCCCACGCAGATGCGCCGTCCAACCATGCCGAACGTCCCAAACCTCCTCCTTCACCAGGCTTTCATGAACCAAGTGGGCCGGAGCCCCACTCAGACTGCGTTGCAAGACCGGGGCCGCTCATTGTCCTACGGACAACTTGCCCGTAGGGTCGAGCGGATCCGGAGTCTCCTGGAAGATGAAGGTGTGGGGCCTGGTTCGCGGGTTGGACTTCACGGGGGACGTACCCTTGAAGGTATCGCCGGGATGCTCGGGATTCTCCAGTCCGGTGCCGCCGTGGTTCCTCTCTCTCCGTCCGATCCACCGGGGCGCCGGGACGAACTCCTCCGCTTCGCCGAAATCCGGACGGTGGTGGACACCCCGGAAACCCCCTTCCCCGTCCTCCCCGGGTGGACCGGCACGGTGGTGAGGAGCGACGGGAGCGAGGCGGCCGTCCCCGGAACCGACCCCGTCGGAGGAGAGGAGGATTCGCCAGCCTTCATCCTGCGCTCCTCCGGATCCACGGACAAGCCCAAGCTCATCGTGCGAAGTCATGGCTCCTTCGCCCACCGCCTGCACTGGACCTGGAACCGGCACCCCTTCCAATCCGATGAGATGGGGTGCCAGAAGGCCCAGCTCTCCACCACCCACTCCATCTACGAGCTTTTCGAACCCCTTCTCCAGGGGGTACCGGTCCTTCTGGTGCCGGACGACGACGTGCGCCGTCTCGAGCGGTTCTGGGAGCTGGTGGACGAGGCCGGGGTGACCCGCCTTCTCCTGGTTCCGTCGGCGCTCCGGGCGAGTCTGGACCTCCCGGGCTTCCGTCCGCCGCCACTCACCTCCGTCGTCCTCATGGGCGAGTACGTGGCCCCGAGGCTGGCCGAGCGGGCCATTCGGACCTTCCCGCCCCGGACCCACCTCTATTCCATCTACGGGAGCACCGAGGCCAGCTCGACGCTGGCGTGCGATCTGCGGGCGTCGTTCCGGCCGGAACGGGAACTTCCCCTCGGCGTCCCCTTGTCGGAACAGATCCGTGTCCGGGTCCTGGACGCCGACCGGCGCCCGGTGCCCCCGGGCGGCACGGGACGGCTGTACCTCTCGGGCCCCCCGCTCTTCCGCGAATACCTGGGCGACCCCCACCGGACCTCGGCGGCCTTCGTGGAGTTGGGCGGGGAGGAAGGGCTCTTCTACGACACCCGCGACGATGTCCGGGTGGAGCGCGGCGGCGCCCTCGCCTTTGTGGGCCGGACCGACCATACCGTGAAGATCCGAGGGTTCCGCGTGGATCTCCACGAGGTGGAAGGCGCCCTTCTTCGGCACCCCGGGGTGACCCAGGCCGTGGCGGTAGCCCGGGGAAAGGACGCCGCGAGCCCCAGGTTGGACGCCTGGCTCACTCCGGCCTCCATCGATCCGACCCGGGTGTTTGCCCGACTCCGGCAACAACTGCCCGAGTACATGGTGCCCGCGTCCATTCAACCGGTGGATACCTTTCCCCTGACGGCCAGCGGCAAGGTGGACCGTCGCCGCCTCGCCGACCTGGCCCGCTCCGGACCGGCGCCCGTGGGAGCCGATCCCATCCCCGGAGAATCCGTGGACAGGACGACCGAGGCCGTGACATCTGCCTGGGAGACCGTGCTGGGCCACCGGGACTTCGGCCTGGATGCCAGCTTCTTCGAGGTGGGGGGCACCTCCCTCACCGCCTTCCGGGTGGTGCAGGCCATCCGGAGCTCGCTGGGCCTGGGTCGGACCGAGATCGACGAGGTCCTCCTCTACCGGTTTCCAACGATCCGAGGCCTGGCCGGCGCCCTGATGCCTGGACGCCACAGAAACGGGAACGAGCCTCCTACGGGGCAGTCGCCCCTCCTGGTCACTCTCAGGGGCGCGGGAGAACGAGAAGGGGGTGGCGCGCGGGAAGGGGAACGCGGGTGGGAAAAGGGCCACGCGCCTCTCTTCCTCCTTCCCTCCAGCGGGGGGACCGTGGGGGTCTACCAGCACCTTGTGCGCAAGCTCCAGACTCCCCGGGAGATCGTGGGGCTCCGGGATCCCTACCTGTGGGGTGACCGGGACCCTGAGCTTCCCTTCGCGGCCTGGGCGGCCCGCTATGTGGAGGCGATCCGGAGCCGTCAACCTTCCGGTCCGTACTTCCTGGCGGCCTACTCGTCGGGCGGGGCCTTCGGATTCGAGGTGGCGCGTCAGTTGCGCATGGCCGGGCAGGCCATCGGCCTTCTCGTCCTCGTGGACCCGCTGGGGCTGGACCGTCCCCACCGGAAGACGTTCGGGTTCTGGGCTTCCCGGGCCGCCTACGGGAATCCGATCCGCCGTGCGGTGGTTCGTGGGGTGGGGCATGCCCGGGCGCTCCTCCACCGCATGACGCGCACGGGTCGAGCCGTGGCCTTTCCCAACGAACACGCCCTCACGGCGGACGAGGTGAGCCGTCTGACGGGAGAGGCCATGGAGTCGCCGGGCCAGATCCTGGCCCTATCGGCCCTGCTGGAGATGAACACCGGGAGACCCGTCGCCCTCTTCCCCCAGGACCTGCAGTCCGGCAACGAGACTCCCTTTCGGCTCCTTCTGGAGCGGACGGCCGAGGCTGGACTCGAGGTCGACCCCGAGCGGCTGGAGCGGATGGCCCGCCAGTATCCCCTGCAGGTGCGGGCCCAGCAGCACTACCGGCTCCAGTATCTCGATGCGCCGGTCCTCCTGGTGGAGCCCCGCACGCGCTACCAGGGGCTCATCCGACTGAACCTCCGCCCGCACCTGCCCGCACTCGAATCCCTGGTGATCCCCCTCGGCGAACCTTCGGAACGCGTAGCGGCGCTGTCCGAGCGGTTTGGGGCATGGGCGCCACACTTCCGGTGCATCCGTGACGAGGCCTTCGTGGCGGGGCTGGCCCGGGCCATGGACGCCAGGCTGGACACCCCGGCCCACCGCTAGCGGCTCACCTCGCCACCAGCCCCACCAGTTCGCCTCGCTCCGAGGCTCGGGTCAGCTCGTGGGTCGGGAAGGTCAGGAGGGAACGCACCAGTCGATGCGCTCCCGGCCACTCCCTCCCACTGTCGTCCACTAGGCCCAGGGGACGTCCCACCTCGGGGAGGATCCGGGGGTAACCGGACTCGGCACCGAGCCGCAGTCCTCGGTCCGGGTTCCCGAGACTCCCCAGACCTTCGTCCAGAAGCAGGGGAAAGCGAAGGTATCCAGGGTCCGCCCCCCCCAGCGGAAGTGGGATGCCGGCGGCGGACCCGTGGAGGGCATCAGCGTAGGCTTCCCCTGCCTGCCGCCGGGCCACCGCCGCCTGCTCGGATGCCTCCAGGGTGTTCAGTAGCAGGTCGGCCATGGCGGCCGGGAAGGCCGAGGGAGGCATCGGCGTCTTCAGGTGCGTCTGTCCCAGACCGAGCCAGGGAATGGAGCGGGGCACCCGGTAGAGCCCCGGCCGGGCCATGGCCCACAGCGCCAGCGCCTTCCCGGCCAACGCCACCCGACTCCACGCCGCGGCCACGCCGCCGGGCGAGGGCGCAGGGGGCGTCCAGCTTCGGTCCAGCACCATGCCATCGGGCGACCGGACCAGGAGCGCTCCGCCGCCGCTCCCAGCCGTCCACCCCTTCCCCCGTCCGAAACTGAGCACTGAGAGGGAGGCCAGACCCTCGGGCCCGCCGCTACCCAACGGCGAGCCGTGCCAACTTCCTCCGAACCCCTGTGCCGCGTCTTCGATGATCACGGTCTCACTGCCTCGGGTGAGCCCCCCGATAGCCCCCCAGTCCGGTGCGAATCCGAAGAGCGAGGCCACGACCACGCCGGCCACGCCGCGCTGCACCACCTCTTCCAGCGACGCCAGGTCCGGGCCCAGCGTCACCGGGTCCACGTCGTAGTAGACCACAGGGCACCCGGCGGCCAGGGCTGCCGTCAGGAGGTCGTAGCAGGAGTAGGCGGGGAGGGCCACGGGACGGGGTGCTCCTCCATTTCGCCGGCCCGAGCCCAGGGCGGTGGTCATGGCCAGAGCTGCCGACAGCGCCTGGGTACCGGACCCCAGGAGGTGAACCCCATGGGCCTGGTATCGCCTTCTCAGGAGCTTTTCGAGTCTTCGCAGTGGGACGCCGGCGCCACCTTCGGCCGCGACCTCGCCCCGTCCCAGGCCCCAGCGGAGAATGGCAGCCAGCGGGAGAGGGGAATGGGCCGGGAGCTGGTGCCGGAGAGGATTCAGCATGAGTCCGCTCAGGGGATGTTCCGGGCCAGGACGGGGCCGAGCACCCGGGTCACCGGGAGCGGAAGACGCTGCCAGATCCGTACGGCCAGGGCGAAGCGTCCCTGGGACGGATTGGGCGTGGCCAGCCGTCCCGACGGTGACCAGGCCGCCCAGGGGAGCGGCTCGTCCTCACCTCCCCACTGACTCTTGAACCGGTGGCTGCCTGTCCCGGCAGTACACCGCCCGAAGTTGAAGGCCTCGGCACCGGCCTCGACGGCGTGTTCCATGAGGGCCCAGTAAAGGAGCATGTTGGGGGCCACCCGACTGTGCTCCCGGAGCGAGGACGCCCAGGTGATTTCGAACTCTCCCGCACAGAAGAAGCCGCATCCGGCAGCCACCGGCTCATCGTCCCGATACACCACGCAGAAGCGCACGCGGTCTCCGAAAACCTGCGGCAGCGAGCGAAAGAGAGCCAGGGGAAGCACCGGCGTACCCAGATCCCGCATGTTCCGCGTGAACACGCTGTAGAAGTCGTCCACAAGGTCGGACCCCAGGCGCGAGGTGAGACCCTCCTTCATGGGCCGGCGCACCTGACTCCGGACCTTGGACTTGAGGCCGTCCTTCCAGAGCACCTCCGGATCGTCGGGCAGGGGTAGCACCACGGTGATCTTGCGCTCCGTGACCGTATACTCCGACGAAAGGGCATCAAGGCGACGGCCTTCTCCCGCCGCCTCCCGTTCCCTCAGCTCCAGAACATCGGCGCGCCCCTCTCGGGCCTCTCCCAGTGCGCACTGGGCAAGCAACGTGCGGGCCTTTTCCGTTCCCAGCGGTCCCCCGTAATTGAGAAAGGGCATGGAGACCAGATGCGCTCCGAAAAGACGACTGCGGACCCATACCAGCGGCAGCACCCCGGCCAGGGACGACGAGCCCGACCCATCGGCGGCTGTCTGGACGTGGAGAAGCCGGGTTTCGTGACCGAAGACCTCTCGCATGACATCGGCCCAGCCGGAGAGGTGGCAGTAGGTACCGCCCGGGGTCGATTCGACGAAATCATCCCAGACCGCCGCCGGGAGGGGATCGCTGGAAAGTCGGAGAGCGGAATCCAAGAGTCCTCGAAATCTTGAGAGTGGGAAGGCCGAGAGTGAAGGAACGAGAATCAAAGGCGGGGTGCAATCTCCATGCCCTCCACATCCCAGCCAACGGAGTGCCCCATGGACCGAACCTGGATCCGATTTTCGCGGGAAGGTGACGTCTTTTCCACCGACACCGGCACCTCCCCCCGCGTCTACGTCGTCGACCTGGATCAATGCGATCTGGACGAGGACGGCCTCGCCCGGCTCCTACCCACCGAGGAGGTCCACGAGGCCGCGCGGCTTCGAACCGCCCAGCTCCGACGACGGCGTCTCGCTGCCCGAGCCGTCCTCCGGACGATCCTGGGGCGGTGGCTGGCCCGGGAACCCCGCGAACTCCAGATCGAGCGAACCGAACTCGGAAAACCCTACATGGTGGGAGGTCCAAGCTTCAATCTGTCCCACTCCGGACCGCTGGTCCTTGTGGCCGTGAGACCCTCGGGGCGACTCGGGGTCGACATCGAAGTCCGCCGCCACGCCGCCGAGCTGGAGGCCATCGCGCACCACTTCTTCCACGGCAAGGAGTGGGAAGAACTGAAGAAGGATCCCCGGGGACTCACCGAGGCCTTTCATCGAACCTGGGTCCGGAAGGAGGCGCTTCTCAAGGCGCTGGGGACCGGCCTCCACACGCCGCTCCATCGATTCATCGTCGACACCGGGGTGCTTGCCGAGGGCAGGAACGCCCTGAGAGGGATGGACATCCCGGGAGAACGGCCGGAGCGGTGGACCATTGCCCCGCTGCAGGTAGCTGCCGTGGCGGACGCCGCCGTCGCCTGGGATGAGCCTCGGTCGATCCGGACGTAGTCGGGGCGACGCGACGGAAACCCCTCTCCGAAGGCATGCCATTTGCTGAAGTGATCCCGTAACGGACGTGGGGCCTCCGTCGCAACGAGCATGATCCTGGCATGGAGAAGAAGAGCCGATGGGCATACCGATCAGACGACCAGAGTCGGCGGCGACCGACCGAAACCGGCCGGACCGGGCAGAGCCTTCGGTACTTTCCACCACCTCTGCTCCCGTTGTCCCCCCCGCCGCCATCCAACTGGATCGTTTCGACCGCTCCCTCCGCGAGTCCCAGAAGCTCGCCCTCATCCTCCGCCTTCTCGGACCCCTGGAAAACGCCAAGTGCCTCATGCTGAACTGTGGTGCGTCTTCGGGAGCGCTGAGCTTCCATCTCCGAGCCAGGGGGGGCGAGTGGGCCTGGGCGGAGATCTCGCCTCGCTGGACCGATGACCTCCGGGAGTTGCTGGGGGACCCGGTTGCCGTTGTGAATCCGCAACGCCTCCCCTTCGCCACGGGGCAGTTCCATCGGGTCGTGGTCCTGGATCCGGGCCTGGCCAGCTCCCCGTCCGTCCGCTTCAGCCGCGAATTGGGGCGAATCGTCAAGCCCCACGGTCGTCTCGTGGCCCTGTCCGCCAACAGCCGCCCCACCCTCTCCATTCGACTCCTGCGGCGAGCGCTTGATCAGGAGAACGGCGCCCACCGGAACGGATCCCGAGCCCCTGAAGGAGGCGGAGATTCATGTAAGGAACTGGAGCGCCTCGCCTTGAATGCGGGGCTCATCCCGGACACCAGAGGGGCCTGCTCGCGCTTCTTCAGCGAGTGCATGGAAGAGCTCCGGCAGCGGCGGGGATCCGGAGCAATGGGCACCCTGGGCCGGGCCATAGCCGCCCTCGATTACCTGGTTCCCACCGCCCGCGGAGCCACCGTCGCCGTTGCGGCTCGCAAGCCGGAGCCTCCGCGTGTCGTGGAGCCGGAGGCGTCCGAAACCCCGTCGTCGGAGCTACCCTCGGGCGAATGAGGCCCGGGGCCTCGTGGGCCTTCCGCACCAGGCCTCAGTCCGGGCTTCGGGTGGATGCCGGATCCAGTCCCCCTGCCGCCGGGCGAGCCCGTTCCCACGCGTCGATCCCGTCCCGGATCGGTCGGAAGGCGAACTCCGACAGGAGGCTACGAAGGTGGCCTTCCATCCGGTCGAGCCCCCGATAGTGGCGAAGGCGGGTGAGGTACCCGAGCCCTTTCACCCGGGGCTGTCCCGGATCCAATTCCCATGGGTGGAGGTACAGCGTCGCCGGCTGCCCCACCGCCTCGAGATCGGCCACCGCCTGACGCGTCAGCAAGAGCGGAAGCTGGCGCAGGCCTCCACCGCCTCCTGCCGGGAGGTTCATGCCCAGGAAACGGAGCGTGGCCGGAGGCACCTCCACCAGGGGACCCGCCGGCCGGATCAGGGCATCCAGGTGGCGAGGACCCGCTGGATAGCCGTAGCCGGGCCGGCGCACCGGGTAGAGGGAGGAGTCGTAGCGGTACCCTTCCTCCACCAGGATGTCCAGCGCCCACTCACGCCCCGGGACGATGGAAAAGCTGGGAGCCCGGAAGCCCAGCACCGCTTCGCCGGCAAGATCTTCCAGGAGGGCCCTGCTCTCCCGCACCTGGAGCCGGAACGCGGAAGGGTCCAGGTGGGTCACGCGGCGATGGTCCCATCCGTGGGAAGCCACCTCGTGCCCCTCTCGTGCCAGGCGCCGTACCAGGGACGGATGGTCCCGGGCCACGATCCCCAGGACGAAGAAGGTCACCTTGACCCCGAAGTCATCGAAAAGCCCGAAGAGGACGTCCATCTCCGCCTCCAGGCGGCTCTCCATGGAGGGCCAGCGGGACCGGGGAACGTACGGTTCCATGGCCGAAACATGGAAGTATTCTTCCACATCCACCGTAAGATGGTGATGCACCCGAGTCGGCGAAGAGGACCTGGAATTCACGCACGGCTCCTGGAGCAGGGGGGTCCGGTGGGGAGTCTGTGGGTCAGGTGGGTGCGGCGGGGTCCGACCCGGAGGAGTCAGGTAGCAAGGCCCATGCCCCGTGCCAAAGGAGCCTCCTGATGGCCCGGGTGCTGGCCCGGGGAAACCCGGAAACCTGGATCGGATGGTTCCTCGTCATCCCCTCTGCAGCCTTCATCGTCCTGGCCACCCTCACCCCAGCAGGCCAGTCACACGTCGTGACACAGGACGTGTTCTGCCTGATCTGCGGCGAAGCGGGGATAGCGAACATCCTGCGCAACATCCTCCTCTTCGTCCCGCTGGGTATGGGACTCGGACTTCTCGTCCGCTCCCCGCTCCTGGCCTGGATCCCTGCCCTCACCCTCACCGTGGGCATCGAGGTCACCCAGCTCTGGATTCCGGGGCGGAACCCGCTTGTGGCGGATGTGGCGGCAAACGCTGCCGGGGGCGCCTTGGGTATCGCCTTCGTCCGCACCTTCCGGCGATCGGTCAGGAGGTCCCGTCCGTCGTTGGCGGCGGCGGCATGGATGACCCTTCCCTTTCTCGTCTTCATCCTCTCCGGGTGGGCATTTCAGCTCACACCTCCTGAACCACCCCATTTCCTGCAGCTTCAACCCGATCTTCGCCACCTGGCCCTGTACGAAGGCAGGGTCTCGCAGGCCGTGCTGGGCGAGCGCAGGATCCGACCCGAGCGGGTTGCGGATCCCGAGTTCCTGGAAGATCAACTCTTTCGAGGCGACACGCTCCGAATCGAGGTGGAAGTGGCGCCGCGGCGATGGCGAACCGCCTCGCTAGTGAGCGTGTACACGGCCGAGCGGAAAGAGGTCTTCCTTCTCGGCTTGGCCGGTGACGACGTGGTCCTTCGGCTTCCCTACCGGGCTACCCGCCTGCGCCTCACCAGACCGGACCTCCGCCTCACCGACGCGTTGACGGAGCTGGCACTCGGAAGCCAAGCCGAGATCCGGTACCGGGCGGCACCGGAGGGACTGGTGTCCGGGGGGGCCTGCCTTCACATCCAGGGAACGGTCCCGGGAGATGCCGGGGAAATGGAATCCAGACAATATGCCGAGTGCGGAATCGGACCCACCCTCGGACACGGGTGGGGGCTCCTCTATTCCATCGACGGCCTTCCACCGGCCGTCCAGAACGGCGTGCACCTGGCCTGGCTGCTCCTCCTCACCGTTCCGGCCGGCCTCATGGCTTCCCGCACCGGGACCGCGCTGGTCCTGGCGGTGGGCGCCGCCGCTACGGCCTGGGCCTCCCCCGTGCTCCTGGACTCGTTGGCCACCACGCCTCCCATGCAGGTCATGATGACGGTCTCGGGCGTCATCCTGGGGCACTTCCTGCGCCGGGGTTGGGTCGTTCTCGTTCCGCCGCACGGAGCCCCCGTGGGCTTGCGTCCCGTGCGTCGCAGCGCGGGCTCGCTTCCGTTGCGGTAGCACCACACGGGTCCTCCCAGCGGCTCCGAGGTGGGCGGACCCCTGACCCTCTCGGGCGGTTCTGCCGCCGCGCCCCTCACGTTCCGGCACGCAACGTGCGACACTGAAGGCTGTTGATCGTGTTCCCACTCCCAAGACCGAGGCTCCTGCTCCCGTGACGAAGCGTGCGCCCTCCCGTCGTCCCCAGAATCTCCGACCCGTCCGGCCCCTGCGGCCAACCCCTCGATTCCGCCTCTGGAGGGGCCGCCCTCCAAGAGAGGTATCGGCGGGGCTTCTCCGGCTCGCGCTCATCCTTGGCGGGATGGGATTCTCTCTCCCCCTACAGGCCCAGACCGCCACCACCGGGGCGCTGTCCGGACTGGTCACAGGGACGGACGGGGTGGCCCTGGAAGGTGTCGAGGTAGCCCTCATTCGGGTGGGAGAGGAAGAGGAGCGGGTGATCAGCGCCTCCCGGGACGGCCGCTTTCGCGCCGGTTTCCTTCCTCCCGGTGGGTACCTGGTGGTGGTGGAGCGGTTTGGCTTCGTGCCTGTGCGCGTCTCGGGGGTCCCGATCCGCTCCGGCTCCGAGGCCGTACTGCAGATCCAACTCCGCGAAGCGGCGCCCCCCGTCACCGAGACGGATCGGTTCACCTTCACCCAGGTGGGTTCGGAGCGGAGCCGGGGTGCCGGCGCCCTGACGCGCGACGAGGTTCTCGGGATACCCACAGCCGGCGTCGGCCTCACCGACGTCCTGGATCGCTGGTCCCGGGTGGCGCCGTGGTCACCGGCCGGCCCCGTGGTCGCTGGACTCCCCGGCCATCTGCTTTCCGTATCGGTGGACGGACTGCCCTTCGAACCCGTCTCCCACCCCCGCCTCGGGCCCGGCCTCTTCCACCTCGGCTCCCTCTCGCCCCTCTTCATGGCTGACCTGGAGTTGGTAGGCCAGGACGTGGATGTGGAAGGGGGTGGCGGCAGCGGCGCCCGCCTCCGGGGTTCGAGCCTCCGAGGAGGGAACCAGCTGGAGATGGAGGTCCGCACGGGCCTGGGTGCAGGTCCGCTGGGAGCGGAGGATCGCCAGGGCGGAACACCTCCTTCCACCACCCTTCCCACGGGGTCCGTGCTTATACGGGGAGCCGTCGTCCCGGACACGCTGCAGTTTGCTGCCGGGGTTCATGTGCGCGAAGCAGCCCGACTCCGAACCCCCCTCGCCGCATCGGGAGCCGAAGCCCGGGACCTGTTCCTGGACCGGGTCGGCGATCCGGAACGCCCGGACGAGCGCAGGATCGGCCCCACCCGGGTTGATACGTGGCGGGCGGTTTCCGGCTTTGGACGCCTGGATTGGCGATTCGGGGGAAGCAACACCCTGACCCTTCGGACCCACGTCGGAGCCATCCGGGACGGGGCCTCCGAGGGGCGTCCTCTCCCTTCGCTGGTGCCACAGGAGGGAGTTGAGGTGACCGACCTCATTCTGGCCGCGGCCTACGTGGCCCAGACGGGGGAGCGGTCCGCCGTTGAGTTCCGCGCCGGGTACGAGGCCAGCGAACGGGTGTTCGGCGGG
The DNA here is from genome assembly GCA_003567615.1 of Gemmatimonadota bacterium. Classification (GTDB taxonomy): domain Bacteria; phylum Gemmatimonadota; class Gemmatimonadetes; order Longimicrobiales; family Gaopeijiaceae; genus PWLA01. Next base: position 29,580 of record PWZC01000297.1, read on the forward strand.
CAGGAGTCCTCCCTGGAATTGGAGGACAGGGTGTGGATCCACGAGGGAGGGATCGTGGCTGGCTCCGATCCGGCGATCCCGGGCCGATTCCGGCAGACCGCCTTCAGGGTTCAACCCCTGATCCACTTCAGTGCGGGCCAGGGCCGACACCATTTCAAGGTGGGCGGCGAATTCGCGGCCCGGCAGGTGGAAGAAGACCGGGCCGTGGACGGGCGACCGCTCGCAGGGTACGCCAGCGTCGCCGCCTTCTCCCGGGGAGAGGGCATACGGCTGCGCACCGAGGGTCCCCGCCGCTCCGTTTCCTTCAGCCGCCCCATGATGGGGCTCTTCTTCCAGGATCGCTGGAGTGTCACGGAGGATGTCACCGTAACCGCCGGCCTCCGGGGAGATTGGGAATCCCTTCCCCTGGACGACATCCTTCCCAATGAGGCATGGACCACCCTCACGGGCATCCCCCGGGATCGTCCGGATAGCGACCTGCAGGGTCGTGTCTCCCCCCGGATCGAGGTGGAGTGGAGCCCCGGTGCCGGCCCGGGGTGGCGGGTGCACGGCGCGGCGGGTATCACGCACGGTCAGGTCCATCCCGGACTCGTGGCCGAGCTCCTGGCTGACTCGGGTGCGGTGCAGGTGACCCGGAGTCTGGAGGGCGAGGCAGCCACGGAGGTATTCGACACGGACGACGCCTCGGCCCGCGGGCGGACCTTCGCCATACTGGGTCCACGCTTCAACGCGCCGCGCACGCAGGCCCTGGAGCTGGAGGTATCCCGGGCGCTGGGGATCGGCACCTGGTTGGGGGCCTCCGTCGGGCTTCGGCGCACCGATTTCCTCCCTCGGCGGCGGGACCTGAACCGGACTCCGGCCCCCTTTGCCCGGGATCAGTTCGGAAGAGAGCTGTTCGGTGAGATCGTACAGAGCGGCGAGACCGTCGCCATCAGACCCCACTCCGACCGGTGGTTCCAGGAGTTCGACGCGGTGTGGGCGCTTGAATCAGATGGGCACGCCACCTGGTTGGGCACGACGCTGAGCCTCGGCCACGATGGCGGCGGACCCCTTCGCTTCCACGCCTCCTATACGTTCTCCGAGACCCGCGACAATCTCCCGGCGGGCCTCTCGGGCTGGCCCGAGGCCGTGGCGGGGCGGCCGGGCGCCCTCGGGAGGAGTGCCGAGTCGGACTGGACGGAAGGTCGCTCGGATTGGGATGTCCCCCATCGCCTGGCGGCATGGGGGAGTGTCCAGGTGCTGGAGAGCCCGGGACTGCGTGTCGGTGTCGGATACGGCCTGCAGTCGGGCCTACCATTCACCCCCACTGTCCGGGACTTCCTGACGCCGGAGAATCCGCTGGGCCCGGGGGCGCTGGCAGGGGTTTCGACCCGGCCGCTGGACATTCCGTCCAACGTCACCGGCCTTGACGCGGTCGCATCTCGGTGGGCTTGCGTTGGACCGGGAGCGGCTGCCGAGCGCAACACCTGCCGCACCGATCCCATCCACGACCTTTCGCTGAGGGTCGAAGCGCAACTCCTGGGAGGAGCCGGATGGGCTCTCTCCGTTCAGGCTGACGCCCTGAACCTTCTGGACCAGGGTCCCGTCCTCCCCGATCCGGCCCTCTTCATCGTGGATGGAGACGGACCACTGGGAGACCCCGTGAACGGCCGTCTGGACCTCCCGGTCCGGGTCAACCCGAACTTCGGAGAGCCGCTAGTGCGGCTATCTCCCGGTCGGCTGATGCGCATCGGCCTAGAGCTGAGGTACTGACCATGTCTTCACCCATCTTCCGCTTTCCCCGCCATCTCCTTTCCCGGCGGTTCGCCGGGACGGGGCGCCTCGCCATTCCGGCGCTATCCCTCCTGCTCCTGGCCATACTGTCCGCCGGCTGCGAAGGTGCTGACGATGGCTTTCTTCTCTCCGTCGAGGGACGAGCGAGCGTAGAAGGCGTCGCATTTCTCGACCTGAATCGCGACGGGGTTCGAGGAGCCGGAGAAACCCCACTCGCCGGGCTGCGGATCGCCGTCGTGCAGACGGGGAGCCGGGACACCCTGGCCCTGGTCACCTCCATGGAGCAGGGAGGCTTCCTGGCCCGCGATCTCCCCGCAGGCACCTATCAGATCGCCGTTCCCGAAGGCGGGGTGCTGGGTGATTCCCTCCAGGTGACGGGCATCGCCCCTGAGAGGGTCCAGTTGCCGGTTGGAGGAACGGCTCAGGTGGATGTGGGCGTGAGCTTTCCCGTCCGGACCATCCGCGAAACGCTCCGGGCCCCCATGGGAACGCGGAGTTATGTGGAAGGCACCGTGCTGAACCAACGAGGGTCGCTCCCCGACAACAGGGTGCACGTCTGGGACGGCGATCGGGCTATCCGGGTCCTGGACGTGGGCACCTTCCCCCACGCACCGGGTGACACCGTGCGCATCCTGGGGCGGGTCGGGCTGGAGGAAGACCGGGTGGTGCTGACCTCGGGACAGGGCTTCCGGGTGGGAGGGTCGGAGACTGCTCCGTCTCCATTGATCGTGACCTCCCAGGAGGCTCGAGCGGCCCGGGGCGGTGGATTGGATGCGGCGCTGGTGCGGGTGGAGAACGCCTCGGTAACCGATGTCCGAACGGCCGACGGAACCATCGTGGCCACGGCTGATGACGGCTCCGGCGGCGTCCAGATCCGCATTCCCCAGGGCCACCTGACGGGAGCGGGGCTTTCGGTACTGGAAGTGGGTGCCACCCTCTCGGTCAACGGGTTCCTCGAACCCCGGGCGGGGGCTCCAGGAAGCTGGGAACTCCGCACCCGGTCCGGCGCGGACCTCGAGGTGGTGGCCCAGGGAATCATCGAGGGATTCACCTTCTTCGACCGGAACGGGAGCGGTCAGGTGGATGCAGGCGACACCGCCCTCCCGAACGTCCGCGTTCGCATCTTCAGGACCGGGGATGATACGGCACCGGTGGCCGTGGTCCAGAGCGGAAACGACGGCCGCTTCCGCACCGGAACCCTGGACGTGAGAAGCTACCGGCTGGAAGTGGAGGCTGCTTCCCTCCCCGACTCCCTTGTGGTCCGGCAGATCACACCGTCACCTGTCACCGTGTCCACGGGTGGGGTCACCCAGGTGGAGATCGCCGTGAGTCACCCCCGGGTAACATCCGCGGAAGCCCGGACCCTACCGGACGGAACTACCGTATTCCTTCATGGGATCGCCCTCAATGGCCGTGCGACGTTGGGAGACCAGACGGTCCACCTGCGCGACCCGGCTGGGGCTTTGCGAACGCTCGGACTGAACCAGACGGTCCTGCCCGGCGACCGGGTGCGGATGCGGGGTCGGGTCGCTACGGTGTCCGGACAGCGGGTGCTGGTGGATGTCACTCCCTTCGTGGAGAGCGAGGGAGGGGTTCCGGCGCCCGTCATCGTCACGACGGCCCAGGCTGCCACCGCAGGAGGAGGACCACTGGATGCGGATCTGGTGCGGATGCGCGAAGTGGTTATCCAGTCGGCGGGTCGGGTCGATGAGAACGTAGCGGGCCGCTGGCTCCTGGTGGTCTCCGACGGGACCGGTTCCGTGGAAGTGGAGGTCCGCCTGAACGCCGTGGGGATCCCGATGGAACAGGCCGCAGAAATCCTGGCGGTGGGCCAGCGACTCAATCTGAACGGACTTCTCATCCCGTTCCTGGCCCCGCCGGAAGATGAGGACGACGAGGTGGACGAGACGGGCCCGACAGCGGGCTGGCGGGTGCACCCCAGGATTCCCGCCGATCTCGTTCTCCTGGACAGATAGATCGAAATCGTGCAAGCCACCCCGAACTCTGAACCACGAGAAAGGAACTGCCAAGCCTGATGCGCCGGATAGTCGACCTCCACCCATGCCCCCTGGGCGGGCTCTGTCTTGCTTCGCCCCGCTCAACTGTCGGGGATAGGGAGGTGTATTGTGGCTGACTCCGAGGTACTCATTCTCGTGCTCGTCGCCGTGGCAATCGGGCTTGCCGTCGCGGCATGGTATGGGCGGCAGCGGCGTCGGCAGCGACGGCAGGACATGGAACCTCCCCTTCTGGTCTTTCCACTTTCCGGATCCAGCCATCGAGACCCGGAAGCACGGGAAGAGCGGCGGCGTCGAGCGGACCGGCTCCACGAAGCTCAACAGGATCGGAGCGGAGCAGAAGATTCCGCTGGGCCCGCTAAGGTCTTCGCCGGATCGCCGGCGGCTGTAGGGGCTGAACCGCCCTGGTCGACCGCGGCCCGAGGGACCTCGGATACCGTCTCACCGGGCGCCCCCCCGGAGGCGAGAGAGGACACTCCTCGTCCCACGCCCCGGGTAATGGTGGCCGGAGGTCCCATGGAGGGAACCCTCCAACTTCTTCCCGGTCGCTTGGAGCTTCTGGCTGGAGGGTCGGATTCCCTGGCCCGGGAGGTCCGGTTCGTCCGGGTTCCCGGTCGGGATCCCGAGGTGACTTTTGGTCGGGACGAAGGAAAACCGTTCGTTCACATCCGGCTCGACCTGCCCACCGTGAGTCGGAAACAGGCCCGGCTGCGGTTCAGGGAGGGGCGCTGGACCCTCTTCAACGAGTCCGGGACCAACCCGACCCTGGTGGAGGGGAAACCCGTGCCCGCCGACGGAAAGGGTCGGGTTCTTGCCGACGGGGATCGGGTGGATATGGGGACGGTGGTCTACCGTTTCCACCAGCCCGGGGCCACCGGAGCGGTGACGATCGCCGAGGACGGCCTGGCTGAGCGCAGTTCGTGGTTCAGCGACCAGGGGCGCCGGGCCACGAATCAGGATGCCGTGGCGGTCCGGACCCTTCCCGATGGCCGCGAGCTTGCCGTAATCTGTGACGGCATCGGCTCCCATTCCCAGGGCCGCACTGCCAGCCACCTCGCGCTGGACGTTCTCCTGAAGACGTTGGAGGAAGGCGCCGGCCTCGAGGCGGGCGTATTGACAGCGCACCGGGCGATTCGGACAAGGATCGAGGACGAGCCCGATCTCAAGGGAGTCGGCACTACCCTGGTGGCGGTTCTCCGGGACGGGGACGGCTATGAGCTGGCCAACGTGGGAGACAGCCGCGCCTATCGACTGGACCCGGAGGGGATGACCCGCCTGACCCGAGACCACTCCTTCGCCGCCGAGGTCCGCCAGGACGGGCACATGTCAGAGGAGGAACTGGCCCGCTCTCCCTGGCGCAATGCCATCACCCGACACCTGGGTGAGGAGGGCGAGGTGGAGGTGGACCTCTTCGGTCAGTTCCGGGCGATGGACCCTCACCTTCTCCTCCTCTGCTCGGACGGACTCCACGGAGTACTGGATGATGATGCCATCGCCACCGTGACCCGGCAGTCCGTCACGGCCGCAGGTGGCGTCCGGGGTGTGGCTCGAGCGCTGGGAGAAGAGGCACTCCGCCGCGGCGGCGACGACAACGTCTCGGTCATCGCCCTGACCTTCAAGCCTTGGAGCAACGGCGAACAGGAGGGGGGGGACGGATGAGTCGGTGGAGGGTGGGCCCATGACCGAGCAGGAATCGGGACCCACCCTTCCTCGCTTCCCGGAACTGGAAGCTGAGTTCGAGATCGTTCGCGAGTTGGGCCGCGGTGGGACAGCTATCGTCTACCTGGCCCGGGATCGGGAATTGGGCCGGGACGTGGCCATCAAGCTCATTCGTCCGTCCTACCTCCAGGACGAAGAGGCCATTGCCCGGCTCGAGCGGGAGGCCCGCACCGTCGGAAAGTTGCAGCACCCCAACATCGTCCTCCTGCTTGGGAGCCGGCGTCTGGGGAAGCATGGTCTGGCTCTCATTCTCCAGTACGTCCCCGGCGAGAACCTGAAGGAGCACCTCCGCCACCGGGGCCGGCTCCCGGTGGAGCGGGTTCGTGCCATCCTGGCGGATGTGGCCACGGGGCTGGACCACGCCCACCGCCGGCGGATCGTTCATCGGGACATCAAGCCCGAGAACGTCTACCTGGACGAGGATGCCGGCGTAGCCCGGCTGGCCGATTTCGGGATCGCCCGGGCCTGGGACAGCGACTCAGGACTCACTCTTCCGGGCACCGCCCTCGGAACCCCGGCCTACATGTCGCCGGAACAGGTCGACGGGCGGGACCTGGACGGACGAAGCGACGTGTACAGCCTGGGTCTTCTGGCGTGGGAGATGCTCACCGGTGAAGCGCCGTGGAGCGGCGAGAGCCTCTACAACATCATCTACAAGCAGAAGCACGAACGGCTGCGTCCGGTAACGGAGATTCGAGATGACGTTCCGGAGGCCCTGGCCGCAGTACTAGATCGGGCGCTGGAGAAGGACCCGGCAGCCCGGTGGCACTCCGCCGCCCAGTTTCTGGAGGCGCTGCGGAGCCCAGGACCGGCTTCCGGCCACGGCGCGGACACCGTGGTGCCGGAGTCCGGCCCGCCGGTTCCCCGTGCGGACACGGTTGTGCCCGAGCTCAGCCAACCGGTTCCCGGTCCGTCGCTCTCCAAGCCCCAATCCAGACCACCCCGCCGTCGCTGGCTGGTCATCGTGGGAGCAGCGCTGATCGTGGTGGTGGCCGGACTACTCCTCCAGGGTCCGGACACCCCCCTCGAGTCCATCCTCCAGGGTGGGAGCAGCGACCTTTCGGAATCGGAGCTGCCCTGGGATCGATGGGAGCGTCCCCTTGAAGCCGCCGGTGGAGACGCGGCTGGTGCCCCGGCGCCTGACGGGTCATCACGAGATCCCGAAGCTGACGGTCGCGGAGTCGATGGCGCCGGGGCCGGCGGGGAGGGCATCGGGGCCGACACGGAGGGCATCGGGGCCAGCACGGAGGTCCCCGGCTCCGAATCCGCTGCTCCTCCCGGCTCGACCCTCCAACTGATCCAGGGCGCCGAGCAGGTCGGTAGCCCGAGCACTCTCCTCAACCAGAGTCTCATTCTCGTGGCCCAGGATTCCCAGGGAAGCCGTCTGCCGGGGGTTCCTGTGAGGGTTGAGGTGATGGAGGGTGGGGGGACCACCTCCACTTCCACTGCCACCTCCGATAGTCAGGGATTCGTGGTCTTCCAGTGGCGTCTCGGTCCCGAGGAGGGAGCCCAACGGATCCAGGTCGGTTTCCCCGGGAGCGACGCCACCCCGCTTCAGCTGTCGGCGCTGGCCCGGGCGCCACTTCCCCAGGTGGACATCACGCCCGACGAGGTCACCTTCCAGCCATCACCAGGGGCCCGGGTCACTCCCGACCTCGCGGCGCCTTCCCCAGGGTTGGACGATCCCCTTCCGTCGGTCCTCTCACCCCAGGCCACCGTGGCCGCTGGTGCTACTCATTCCTGCTCGCTGGATCGATCGGGAAGCGTGTACTGCTGGGGCTCGGGAGCGGGAGGAAGGTTGGGGTTGGGAGACGGGAGTTCCAGGGACCGCCCTGCCCGGGTACCGGGCACCTTCGCTCGTCTCGCTGTGGGCACCTCCCATACCTGCGCTCTGGATACGGGCGGGACCGCCTACTGCTGGGGAGCCAACAATCAGGGACAGCTCGGCGATGGGACCTCTCTGAGCCGCAACGAACCGACGCCTGTGCCGGGGCTCCCCCCCCTTCTCGACATTACGGTGGGAGCGGGCCACACCTGCGCCCTGGACACCCTGGGGCGGCCCTACTGCTGGGGGAATGGTGGGCAGGGGCAGTTGGGCGATGGGACCACCTCCAGCCGAACCAGGCCGGTGTTGGTCGCCGGGAACCGGAGATTCCGTGAAATTGCCGCCGGCTGGGAGCATACCTGTGCCCTGGACGCCGACGGTCGCGCCTACTGCTGGGGAGCCGGTGGGCAGGGGCAGTTGGGATGGGTCGGGATCGGGTCCGGTGCCGTGCCCGGATCCGTCCAGGGAAGCCACCGATTCACCCGCATCGCACCGGGGAACGCCCACACCTGCGGGGTGGCCACCGATGGGGCGGCCCTCTGCTGGGGTCAGGGGACATCCGGTCAACTGGGAGATGGTTCGAGCGACCCTGCTCGCTCATCCCCGGCACCGGTAAGGGGCGATGAGCGATTCCGTGACATTGCCGCCGGGGCCACCCACAGTTGTGCCCTCACCACCGCCGGCTCGGTGTGGTGTTGGGGTGGGAACGCGAACGGTCAGTTGGGGGACGGCGCAATGGAGGACCGCGCGGAGCCGACGCCGGTGAACGGAGATGTCAACTTCTCCATGCTCACGGGGCTTGGCTCCCATGTCTGTGGACTGACGTCGCAGGGAGAGGTCTTCTGCTGGGGAGCCAACGGCCAGGGTCAGCTCGGCGATGGCACGCGAAATGATCGCGCCTTTCCCGGGCCGGTTGGAGGGGCCGGTTAGGCAGGGACTCGCCATCTCTCTGGGCCTTCCACGGTCTGAGACCCCCGGCCCGCCATCCCGCCTCGGCCCTCAGACCGTGGGAAAGGCCCAATCCATGTACCAACCCACCAGCGCGTCCCCCCAGATCCAGGTAAAGGCCGCACCCAGAGCCAGGAAGATGCCGAAGGGAACGAGCTTCCCGGTCTTCCACGAGATGGGGCCGAAGATCACCGCCCCCAGGAGGGCGCCCATGAAGAGGGTGAGGAGCATCCCCCAGGCGCCCAGGAAGGCCCCCACCATGGCCATCATCTTGATGTCGCCCCCACCCATGGCCTCCTTCCGGAAGGCCTTCTCCCCGGCCCAGGCGACGAACCAGAGCAGAATGAGCCCCGCCGCCGCCCCCACCAGCGACTCGATCCAGGTGATCTCCGGAGACGCGAAGGCCAGAAGGAAGCCCAGAACCGCCCCGCCCACCGAGAACTGGTCGGGGATGATGTAGAACCGAGCGTCGGCCACAGCGATCCCCAGGAGGATTGTCAGGAAGAGGGCGCCGCGCAGCGCTTCCACCTCAACCCCCCAGGTCAGCACCATCCCCGCCCAGATGGCGCCGGTGGCCAGTTCCACCAGGGGATACTGCACCGAGATGCGGCTCCCGCAGTTCCGACATCGTCCCCTCAGCAGCAGCCAACTCAGGACCGGGATGTTGTCGTGCCAGGCAATGGGATTCCCGCAGCCCGGGCAGGAGCTCCGGGGGGTGATCACGGAGCGCTCCTCCGACCAGCGAAGGGCGCACACGTTCAGGAAGGACCCCAGGAGGAGTCCCAGGAGACCGGCCACCGCCGCTGCAACCCGCACCTCGGGGTCCACATCCAGCAGGATGGCTGCCAGGCCTTGGTCCATGTCGACGCCACCTCGATCGGGTCAGCCCCTTTTGGTGGGGGCTGCACAGTGCGTGGTCCGGAAGTTCAGGTCATGCGGACGCCGGGTCCCAGCGCCCAGAGGAGGATCGAGCCCGCCACCGCCACATTCAGCGACTCGGCGCCGGTCGCCATGGGCAGCGCCACGATCCGGTCAGCCGCCGCCAGGGCCGCAGGCCGCGGACCGGCTCCCTCATTCCCCATGAGGAGGGCGGCGGGCTCCGGCACCTGCATGGAGCGCACGTCCTCCCCGTTAGCATCGGCCACAAGGAGGGGAATCCGAACCGAGGCGAGCCACTCCAGCGCCTCCTCGAGGTCCACCCGGTGCACGGGCACCAGGAAGACGCTTCCGGCCGAGGCCCGCACCACCTTGGGGCTCCACGGATCCACCGTGCCGTCCAACACCAGCACCCGCTCCAAACCAAAGGCGGCCGCGCTTCGGATGAGGGTTCCCACATTCCCCGGATCCTGCACCCGGTCCAGTAGGAGAACCCCACCCTCCACCCGCTCCGGCAACCGGGGTCGCGGTTCGTCCACCACGGCCAGAAGCCCCTGGGGCGTCTCCGTGTCAGAAACTTCCCCCAGCGTCGTCCTGGGTGCCCGAACCACCTCCAGGCCGGCCTGGAGAAGCCCCTCCGCCAGCGCCCTCTCCTCCGCCGTCGGGTCGTCGTGGACCAGGACTGCGAATTTCACGGCAGCCCCTCCCGAGCGGGCTGTCGCCACTCCCCGCCACCCCTCTACCAAGACGAGTCCCTCACGGACCCGTCCCCGCCGGTCGGCCAGGCGTCGGATCAGCCGCGCCCGGCCCTGGCTCAATTCCTTCGAGGCTTGCACGGTGCCGCGCCTCCTCGTTTGGTCATCAGAGATTCATCCAGAGGTACGTGTTCAGATCAACGGCCCGCTATGTCCCATTGGAGGTGCAGGAGGCGATCATCTCCCTCCCGGGCTCGCCCCCGCCCATCCCTGTTGCTGGTTCCTACGAGGATTCCGCCTTCCGGGTGCACCGCCACAGCCCGGAGGCGTCCGAAACGGTCATCCAGCAACTCCACCTGGCACCGGGCGACCCACGACGGCGAATCGTTCGGGACCCTCGCCAACTCGACCCGGAGAAGGGTCTGTCCTCGGAGTCCGGTGACGAAGGCCCAGGCGCGGTCGTCCTGTTCGGGTACTGGCATCACGGCCAGCCCCGCCGGGGCCACAGCAGGGGACCATTCCACCAGGGGAGCCGTATGGAGGGCCTGCTCGTGGATCCCGGCCTCCACCGGCCATCCGAAGTTGTCCCCCCCGTGACCACTCAGGGCCAGGAGGTTCAGCTCATCCTTCCCCTGCCGGCCCTCCTCCGGAATGAGGCCTGACGGACCGTGGTCGATGAAGAGCAGAAACGCCGAGTCGGGCATGAGAGCCAGGCCCTGACTATTGCGGACCCCGATGGCCATCGGCTTGGGCTGAGCCCGGCGCGAGGCTAGCCCTGTGGAAACCTCGGGTATTCGAAACAGCGTTCCACGGAGGTCGCCGGGATCCTGGGAGACCGGCGGGACGCCACCGTCGCCGTGGGAGGCGAGAAGGTCCCCATTCGGTAGCACCAGCAGCGCCCCGCCGGCGTGCAGGAGGCCCGACGGAATGCCCTCCTGGATGACGTGGGCGGCTGTGCCCTGCCCCTCCACCTCGGTGATCCGAAGGATCTGGGCGATCCGGTGGGGCGCCACGTTGAGCCCCAAGCGGAGTTGGACCCGTCGAATCTGGGTTGAGAGCCACCCCTCCGTGTCCCGCTGGTCAACCGAGATCATCACGTAGGCATGCCCAGTCTGGCCGAAGTCCGGGGCCAGCGTGATGCCCATGAGTCCCCCCTCGTCACGGTGCGAGACGTCCAGCTCAATCCATGGCTCCGGGTCCAGCCCGTTGTGATCCAAGACCCGGATCCGTCCAGGCCGCTCCGTTACCAACGCGCGGCCGTCAGGGGTGAAGGCCAGGCCCCACGGCACCTCCAGCCCTCCAGCGACCTCCTGGATTTCCAGCGATTCCGGCAATCCGCCCCCCCCCCCATTCACCGGACAGGTAGGGAGCGGGTCCGGTGCAGCCCCCCGCTCAGCGACTGGCAGGGGACTCAGGTCTCCGCCGCCGCAACCCACCATGGTAAAAACAGTGATCCCCATGGTCGAAGCGATGCAGGCACGGCACATGGTCGAAGCGATGCAGGCACGGCGAAGGGACCGCACCCAGCGCATCCATCGCTCTTGACCCAGACCCAACTTCCGCAAGGGTTGCATGGCCCCAGCCCTCCGTGTTTCGTGTTCAGCAGTGATAGTGTCCTTGATCAGCCGTGATCGCGTCCCTGAGGAGACGCCGGCCCCTTTAGTCCGCATTTTTAACCACCGAGAACCTATGCCTGCAGTCAACGAGGACACAGCCCAACCTGGGGATCCTCGACAATCCCTCAGAACTACCTCGCCCCCCATCGCCCTCACCATAGCTGGAAGCGACAGCGGCGGGGGTGCCGGCATCCAGGCCGACCTGAAGACCTTCCACGCCTTCGGGATCTTCGGCACCAGCGTCATCACCGCCATCACGGC
>PWZC01000391.1 GCA_003567615.1 Gemmatimonadota bacterium
AGGCGGGCCAGGTTCGAGTTCTGATTCAGCGGAATCCGGACCGAACGGGTCTGTTCCGCCAGCGCCTGCAGAACCGTCTGGCGGATCCACCAGACGGCGTAGGAGATGAATTTCACCCCCTTGTCCGGGTCGAACTTCTTCACCGCCTTGAGGAGGCCCTCATTACCAATGCAGACCAGTTCAGCCAGCCCCAGACCCCGGCCCTGGTACTTCTTCACGTAGGAGATGACGAAGCGGAGGTTTGCCGTAACCAGTCGTTCGGCCGCCTCCTTGTCCCCGGCCCGGGCGGCCCGGGCAAGTGCCCGCTCCTCCTCTCGGTCCTGGATGAGGGGGTACTTCTCGACGTCCTGCAGGTACTGGTCGAAAGAGTCCAGACCGCGAGAGGATGAGAACATGCGTCCGAAGTTACGCGGGGAAAGGGTGTCGTGAACGGGTCACAGATGACCGATCAGGCGGAAGATCTATGGAAGAAGAGGCCCCTGGTGGGAGCCGTTGTGCTTCACTTCGTGGAGGGGGGATCCGGAAGTGACCCCACCGGAATCTTTCGACCGGATGACCTGCAAACATAAACTCTGCCTTGCTCAGGTGAAAGGATACCGCCGGGTGTGTAGAAGGGTTTCAATGGAGGTCCGCCGGGTGTCCCTCGGCGGTGGGCCCTGACTCCGGGAGTACCGGCGAAGGAACCCGTAGGAGCGTTCCGGGCCGGTCACCGGTAAGGCGGATGAGCGCCGACGCCGCACCGGGGACGGCTCGGAGCGCCGACAGTGAGATTCGCCGAGCCGTCTTCCGGGCGAGGGTAGCGTCGATGGTCTTCTGAAGGCGGCGGCTCCAACGGAGGCCCTGAGAGAGGGCCGAGGCATAATTCTGCAGGGAGTGGACGTCCCCGGGATGCAGGCGCGGAGGGAGCCGCTCCGTCGATGGGGAGGGTCCGCTCCCGACGCGCACCGCCTGACCGGTCAGGGCCCGGGCGGCTACGCCGGCGCTCCGAAGCGCTCGGAAGATGCCCTGGCCGGTGAGTGGGTCGAAATAGCCGGCCGCATCGCCCACAAGTAGGGTTCGCCCTCGTGTCACGTCCCGCACGGGCCGATGGAACGAGCCCGAGCCCCATGGCCCTTCCACGATTCGGGGTTCGGAGGCCCACCTGACCCCCCCTTCGTCCAGGGCCTCCAGTGCCTGCTCCCAGCCGTCGTCCCTGAGTCCCCCGGTCCGTTCGAGTCCGGTGAGGACCAGGGTCAGATTCCAGAGGATTCCCATGGGGTTGCCCACCGGCGCAAACCCCACCGTGCATCCCTGACCCAGCAGGAGGCGACCTCGACTTCGGGAAGGCCCCCGGCCCGCCACGCGCCAGGTGAGGGAGGCCCGCGTCGGTCCACGAGGAGGAAGGGCCAGTCCCACGGCCCCGGCGACCCGGGACCGCAGGCCGTCGGCACCGACCAGGATCCTGGCTCGGCGCTCTTCGTGCTCCCCTCCTGCCAGCCGGAGCTGCACCTGAGCGGGCTTCCATGGGTCCCCGGCATGAGCCTCCACCAGGGTTGTCCCTTCCCGGACCTGAACCCCTGCGGCCCTGGCTTCCTGCAGGAGGGCGTGGTCGAAGGTTCGTCGCTGGATGCCCAGCGCTCGGTCCGGACCGGAAAAGCGCCCTCGGGCCGTCGCCTCGCTGAGAGGAGAGATCTCCCAGCCCTCCAGGGGGGCCGGGTCGGTGGCAAGAACCGGGTCCAGGAGATGGAGCTCCCTGAGAAGTGCCACTCCGGCGGGATTCAGGCACTCGCCGCAGGCCTTGCCCCGAGGGAAGGTGCCGCGGTCCACCAGTTCCACCTGCCAGCCGGCCCTGGCCAGGAGAAGTGCGGTGACCGATCCCGCGGGGCCTCCGCCCACCACCAGGGCATCCAGGTCCACCCCGCCCGATCCGACCCCGGGAGTCCGGTTCATGGCAGGGCTCCCACCAGCACCACACGAAACGGAAGGTGTCGGTGGACCCGAAGGTCCTTGAAGGGCAGCCCGTCTCCCAGTCGACGGAGTTCGCGGTGGGTGAAGGCGCGGAGGACGGATACGGGACCGTCATATCGGGTCACCGGATCATCTCGCCACACGGTGGCACCGAGACATCGGGCCCCCAGGTAGTGGAGAGGATGCCGCTCCAGATCGGACATGATGACGGCGTGCCGAGCCACGCGAGCGGACTCGGCCAACACCTGTCGGGCCACCTTGTCGGGAAGGTGGTGGAGGAAGAGTGTGGAGGTTACCACATCGAAGGCGTCGGCGGGAAAGGGTAGGGACAGCGCGTCCCCCACCACCAGGTGCTCTCCCGGCCGTCCGGCCAGATGGATGACGCGCTCGTTCCGATCCAATCCGGTCCAGGTGACCTCCAGCCCCCGCCTCCGGAGGCGTCTCTCCAGCGCCCTGGGTGTCTGTGCGCTCCCGGTTCCCAGGTCCAGGACCCGGAGTCCGGGAAGTTTGCGGACTCCCACCAGGCGAGTGAGGTGCGGCATCAGGGAGCGGATTCCCCCGAGCCGGTCATTGACCCGGGCCATGGCCCGAAGGCTCTGCTGGAGCTCTGCGTCGTCCACGGCCCCCGACTCGTCCAGGATCTCTGCCAGATCCGCGCGTTCGGGGAGCCGTTGGAAGGGGGCGGGAAGGGGAGGAAGGTGCCGCCGGGTCATCCTGGTGGCCTCCGGTTGCGGACGACGCTGCTGAAGTCCGGGGTCATCCCACTCCGTCGGCTCCGGAGGACCTGATGACTACGGGTGTCGTTGAGGACCCCCAACCATTCCCGGGCCGAGATCCGGAAGGTGGGAGATCCCCCCTCCAGGGGCATCGCCAGATCGAACCGGATCACCGAGGCCGTCCCGGCCGGGAAGCCCACCCGCAGCCCGGCTCCAACCGTGCCCTTCCATCCGGTATTCATTCCCAGCGGAGCATCACCCGCCCACATCCGCCCTGCATCTCCGAAGACGGTCATTCCCAGGTCGGCAAGTTGCGACAGGGGGTTGGGGAGGCCCCAGCGAGCTTCTCCCGAGACCACCACGCGCCGCGAACCGGGAAAGGCCCGCTC
>PWZC01000106.1 GCA_003567615.1 Gemmatimonadota bacterium
CCTTCGGCTCCATAGACCCGGTGAGAGAGGGCGATGACGGCAGGAATGTCCTCGGGACGGACCAGCCGGATGCGTACGGGAGGGCCGGTCTCCGCCTCCTGGGCCCGAAGGGGGTGGGACGATGGGAGGTGTGGACGAGGCCCTGGCGTCATAGACGCTCCACCTGGAGGCTCGCCGCGATCTCCCCGGAGCGCTCCGAGTCCTTGAAGGGGAGGACGGTCCCTTCCACCCGGGTTTCCTCCAGGAGATCGAGGATCACGTCGCCGATGATCATGCTCTCCTGGTTCGGCTCCCCTTCAGCCACGATTCCATCCCGAGCGAAGGGAAAGTCGGAGGGGCTGAGGATGGAGGCCTGGCCGTAGTTCAACGAGACGGCGGGGACCATGGGGAGGGAGCCAACCGTGGGCGAGTTCACCACGTACATCTGGTTCTCGATTGCCCGGGCGTGGGCGCAGTACCGCACCCGGAGGAAGCCCCGTCGGTCATCGGTGCACGAGGGAACCACAAGCACCTGGGCACCGGCACGGGCCGCGGCTCGGATGATCTCGGGGAACTGGACGTCGTAGCAGATGGCGATGGCAAAGGTCCCGATCTCCGTCTGGAAGACCTTGAGGACGGAGCGCGCCTCGACCTCCCACTCCTCCCGCTCGAAGCGGGTCATATGGAGCTTCCCCTGGATCCCCCAGCGGCCTTCGGGGGTGAAGAGGTAGGCGTCGTTGTGAAGGGCGTCCTGGTTCCGGTCCCATTCCGGAATGGTGCCGCCCACGATGTGGAGCCCGTATTCCCGGGCCATCTCGGTCATGAGGTCCACGTATTGGGGTCGCCAGGACGCCAGCTCCCGGACCTGTTCCTGGATGGGCCGCCGGGTGTCCCCAAGGGTCAGGAGCTGGGTGGTGAAGTACTCGGGGAAGACCATGAGGTGGGTTCGGTAGTCCTCGGCGGTCTGGACAAGGCCCTCCACCTGGGCCCGGAAGGCGTGGAAGGAGTCCACCGGGCGCATGAGGTACTGGAGGGTGGCGATTCGGAGTCGATCCATTTGCGGGTCGGCTGTGGGGAGGACAGGTTGGGCGGATGGCCGGTTCGATGGCCATTGCCCCTCGGCGCATGGGCGCATCAGACAATCTAACGAAGGCTACTCCATGGCATTGCGACCGATCGTCCTGGCCCTTGTCACCATTCCGGTGCTGGCGGGCTGCTACACCATGCAAACCATTCCTCCCGCGGATCTCAGCGAGGGAGCGGAGGTGCGGACCTGGATCACGGCGGAGGAGGCCGAGGCCTTGCGCGAGGTGATGCCCGCCGGACGCCGCACGTTGGATGGACGGGTGGTGCGGATCGATCCCGTGGACGGCTCCCTCCTCCTGTCGGTGCCGGTGGGCGCCATGGAACGCTCAGGCGTCCGCCGAACGCTCCGCCAGGAGATCCGGATCCCGGAACGGGGGCTTCTCCAGGTGGAGACCCGGGAGTTGGACCGCACCCGCACTTATTTTTTGGTGGGCGGAGCGGCGGTGGCGGTGGGAGCGGCCATTGCGGTGCAGTTGAGTCGTGGGGGCGAGGGGAGGGAAGAGGTGGTGGATCCTTCCCCTCCGTCGGAGCAGCGGGCGCCGGGGATCCGCTGGTTCCGGATTCCGGTGGGAGGGCGTTGAGCCCCCATTGAAAACGACCGGCCCCGGGGGGATCCCCGGGACCGGCCGTGCGGCGTGAATCGAAGCCGCTTCAACATCCGAACCCCTCATGAGGGGACCGGATCATTCCATCAGGGCGTCTCCGGAACGTTGGGGTTGGTCTCCCGCTCCTGGAGCGGAACGGGGTAGCAAAGGCTCTGCTCTGCCACGAGGAATGAGGCCTCGCCCGGAACCTCCAGCGGGCTGTACTCACCGGGAGCCCCACTCTCGGCCCAGCGACGCCGGTCGCCCAGGCGGCGCCCCTCCAGCCACAGTTCGATGTAACGCTCCCGCTTGAGGAAGGTCCACGCCTCGTTGGCGTTATTGGCCTCCCAGAGCGGGATGGGCTCGCCGTCGTGGTCGCTCACCAGCCCCTCTCGCAGGCTGTTGATGTAGTCCATGGCGGTCTGCCAGTCGCCCCCGACCCCGTTCAGGGCCGCCTCGGCCTTGATGAGGAGCATCTCCCTCCCTGTGGCCAGGTTCCGGTCCGACTCCCGGAGGGGGTACTTGAGCTGGAAGAACCAGGGGACCTGGCCGACCCGATCCACGGCCGCATCACCCACCGGCACATTGGCGTCCTGGCCCCACGGTGTCCGGGGGTCGCCCGTCTCGGAGTAGTAGTCCTCCACAATGGTATTCCACACCGAGTGGGCCCGGTAGGGTGCATTGGCGCTGGCCCAGAAGATGCGATTGTACTGGCCGTCAGTGATGGTGTTGTGCTCGGCCACATGGACGAAGTCCAGGGGCACGCGGTCCGCATCGGCCACGGCGCCCTGCCAGTTCCCCAGCACGGCCCGGACCTGGGCCCGGCCGGCGTAGGCTGCGTTCACCACATCGGTGCGGCCCACGTTCTGACCGATCTGGATGGCCAGGTCGAAGTTGGCCTCGGCCCGCTCCAGGAAGACCGTGTGGGACTCGAGCCCGCCCCCGTCGATGACGGCTTCGCAGTAGTTCTCGCCCAGCACCCGGCCGGCAAATCCAGCCACCAGGGCCAGCTCCGCCGCAGGGACGTAGTTCATCATGTCGACGCTGTCGAGCCGGTCGAAGCGCTGAAGGCCCTGCTCGGCCACGCTCCGGGCCCGCTGCTGGTTGGTCCAGCTCACGTGCTCGTCATCGAATCGGAGGATCCCCTGCTGCTGGAGCAGGGTGATCCCGAAGGACGAGGTGGACCCGGCAGGGAAGATCTCCCGCACCACGGCCCCGCCGTTCATGGAGTTGAGGTTCAGCCCCTGCATGAGGAGCCGCTGGGCTCCCGCCACCAGGGGGGCATGGGCGTCCGGGTTGTTCAGGAAGTCGTCCTGGACCGGTCCCGGATTCACCACGTCGAAGTCACATGCCGCCAGACCGACGCCCAGCGCCAGGGCCAGGAGTGCCGTACCGGCC
>PWZC01000031.1 GCA_003567615.1 Gemmatimonadota bacterium
AGCAGGAGGCCATAGACCTCGTGCACTGCGGCCTCGGAGCCATAGAGGAAGCTGCAGTGCTCATCCCCTGCGCTCCGGCAGGCGACCTCGAGTACGGCGATGGCCTGCCCGGCCAACTGACTCAGCATGTAGGAGAAGAGCCCGGCCGTGAAGTGGCACCCGGGCTGATCCTCATCGCCGGCCGGATTCGATTCCGTCCAGTCGAAGGCGTGGATGACGCCCAGGCCAGGATGAACTCGCGCCGACTCGACCCTTCCCCAACCTCTCGCTCCGAAAAACCGGTTCAGGCTGGACCAGAAGCGCGCTTCGTCCAGGTCCCGGGGATCGGGTCCTTCCTCGGCGCCCGTCCCGGCTTCAGCTCCAGTCCTGGCTTCAGGTGAGGAATCTTGAAGCTCCGCCTCGAATTCGCTGAAGAGAGTCGAGCCAGTGGCAAAGCCCGCATTCTGGAGGATGCGCGTTGCGCTGAGGTCCCCGACCTCGTCCCGGATCGAGCGTCGAATCAGGCTGAGGGCCGCCGGCGGTAGCGTCAGCTCGGGCTGCACGGAGGGGCCCCCGCGTCGCGGGGGGCGGACGGAGAGAGGGAGTGAGGGCATCCGCTTTCTTCGAGGGTGTGGGAGTGGAGGGTGTGGGAGTCGGAGTGGACTGAGGTCGAGGCGTGGACCGCATCCGCCGGGTTGACCGCATCCGCCGTGATGGCACCCGATGGGCGCATCCCGGACACGCAGCGTCATTGGTGAACATACAGGAGATAGGACGAACCTTCCAGCAGGGGTAGGCGGGGATTCGTTCGACCGAGCAGTGCCAGCCCGACTGAGCGCCGGGTCCGACCTGAGCGCCGGGCTCAACCGAGCGCCGGGCCAACGGCATCCCTTCGACCGTAGCGGCCTCCTGTTATATTTCCTGAACGGGTTACGGGTCCCCGAGTACCCACCTGACCACGAACGTAGAGGAGGAACCGATGGAATACGAGAATGACAATGGAGCCCTCAACTTCCTGACCGGCCTGGTGTGCGGTGCGGCCATAGGGGCCGGGATCGCCATTCTCATGGCTCCGGAGTCCGGCAAGCGGACGCGCCGGCGGATCACGAGAGCGGCGGAGGATCTGCGCTTCAACGCCGGCGACCGGTGGGAAGACATCGCCGACGAGGTCCGGGACAAGGTGGAAGAGGCGCTGGACGGCGCCCGGAAGCGATTCAACGACAAGTGAATCCGGTCCGGGTCATCGAGGCCGTCCGGGACGGGGATTCCCTGGACCCGGACGACCTCGCACGCTTCCTGGAGGGGTACCTGGCCGGGGAGGTGGAAGAGTACCAGATGTCGGCCTTCCTCATGGCCGTGGTCCTGAAGGGGCTGGCTCCGGAGGCATTGGAGCGCCTGGTGGGCACCATGCTCCACTCGGGAGCGGTGCTGGATCTCTCCCACCTCCCCGGTCCTCGTGTGGACAAGCACTCGACGGGTGGTGTGGGCGACAAGGTCTCCCTGGTCCTGGCGCCCCTGGCTGCGGCCTGTGGGCTCTACGTTCCCATGATGTCCGGCCGGGGCCTCGGCCATACCGGCGGGACGCTGGACAAGCTGGAGGCGATCCCGGGCTTCCGCACCGACCTCTCCCTGGAACGCTTTGCCGCCGACCTGGAAGCCCACAAGGTGGCCATGATCGGCCAGACGGCCGAGATCGCCCCGTTGGATCGGCGCCTCTACGCTCTCCGGAGCGTGTCGGGGACGGTGCCGTCGATCCCCCTCATCGCCGCCAGCATCATGAGCAAGAAGCTGGCGGAGGGCCTGACGGGGTTGGTGCTGGATGTGAAGATGGGGAGCGGAGCCTTCCTCCCGGATCGGGACAAGGCCCTGGAGCTGGCGCGGACCATGGTGGAGATCGGAGCCCGACACGGCGTCCCCACCACGGCGCTTCCCACTGCCATGGACCGCCCCCTGGGGCGGAGCGTCGGAAACGCGCTGGAGGTTCGGGAGGCAGTGGAGTGTCTCCATGGCGGTGGGCCCGACGACCTCCGGGAGGTGACAGTGGCATTGGTGGTGGAGATGTTGGCGGTCTCCGGTGCGGGTCCGGAGGGTCGGTCCGGTGCTGAAGCGGACGGGAGTTCGGCGGACAGGGGCCCGGACCGGGATTCGCTTCGGACCCGGGTCGTGGAGCGGCTCGAGTCTGGCGCCGCCCTTGAGCTCTTCAGCGCCCTGGTGGAGCGCCAGGGGGGCGACCCCCACGTGGTTGAAGACACCTCCCGCCTCCCGCAGGCGGCTGTGGTGGAAGAGGTCCGGAGCCAGCGGGCGGGGATCGTCCAGGAGGTTCACCCTTTCCCACTGGGGCGGGCTTCGGTGGAGCTGGGCGGCGGCCGAATCCGCCTGGGTCAGGCCATCGATCCGGCGGTGGGATTCGACCGTCTCGTGCAACCGGGAGACGAGGTGGAGGAAGGATCCCTGCTCGGCGTCGTCCACGCCGCTCGGTCGGAGGACGCCCGGGCTGCGGCGACGGTTCTCCGGGAGGCGGTGCGGGTTGGTGGTGATCCGGCCACCCTGGTTCCTCTCTTGGGGACTCCCCTTGCCTCTTCTGGGGACTCCCCTTGAGGCCCGGGAACCTTGCCCATGACACCGGGGGTTCTGGTCACCGAGTGGCTTGACCAATCGGGACCCGGGCTTTCGCCGGGGCTGGCGGATCCGCCCCTTCCCTCGTTATGGTGTCTTTGATTACAGGAGTGTCGTCCCCCCGTTGAATTACGACGGATGGGCGGCCCCTGGCGCCGGAGTCAGCCCATGAGATCCCCTGGCGTAGGAGGTTTGCAACCCCCCCATCACCCATTTCCTTTTCGCTTGAAGAAATGCTCGGCCTGGTACAGGTCCATATGACCACGGGTCGAGCGCCTGTTCTCAGCGGGAAAGCGCGTCCCTCCCCTCAATTCCCGAGGGTAATCCCGAACCTCCATGCGATGCCGGCGGCTTCCGAGAGACGGACCACCGGCCGAATGCGGCGCGGGCAGAGGGCCGATTCCCCCCGACACGGAAGTGTTCGTATGAATTTCAGA
>PWZC01000156.1 GCA_003567615.1 Gemmatimonadota bacterium
CCGGACTCCGCTCCACCACCCGGTGCACAGGGAGGATCCCCCCCACCCGCGCTTCACTCATGAAGGCCCCGGTGATGGCGAAGGAGTTCTCATCTTCGGGCTCCATGAGGTGGAAGACCAGGGCGGCTCCGGGCTGGGAGGCCGGTACGAACCAGGCGCCTGCCGGGATCTCCACCGTGGCCGCTTCCAGGTCGGTGCGGAAGCGCTGGGGGATGTACCCCTCGTAGGCGGACCCCGCCACCTCAATCTCCCGGATCCGGAAGTGCTCCACCGACCACCGGGCCGGGGCCAGGAGGCGTTCCACCACCACGCCGTGCTCCAGAAGCGCGCCCACCAGATCGCCCCGGTGGGGCTCGATGAGGTACCCCACCGGACGCTCGCGCCCGATCACCACCCGGGCGCTGTCGAAGACCGGTACCTCCACCCGGGCCGTCTCACCGGTGAAGGTGGTGCGAGGACCGTCCGGCGTGTCGACCACGGTGGGAACCGCCACCTCATAGTCCACCCGCCGACTGGCCACCGGCTCCCGGAGGATCCCGATGCTGTCGGAGGGCTCCATGCGGGCGCCTCGGATCTTCATCTCACTCCGGCCATCCCGGAGCGCCGCCAGCGTCCCGGCCCGGTCCTCGGCCATGGTCCGGGCGATGGACTCAAGGGAGATGTGCTGCCGGTTGGCACGGGCATCCAGATCCACCCGGGCATCCCGCTCGCGGAGTGATTCCAGGAGGATGGTGGCCAGCCCCTGGCTGGCAGCATAATCGTTCAGCGTCCGGCCGAAGACGGGAACCGAGATCCCGATCTCCGGATCGTCCAGGATCTGGGCCAGGCCGCCTGGCGTGTGGTAGATGATGTGGCTGTGGCCGTCGGCCTCCAGCGCCTCCACCAGCGCCGGGATCAGGCGGTCGCCGGCCAGCTCCATGGGAGCCCGGGGGCCGTGGGGGTTCGTGGGGTGCCAGGTGTAGAAGTCGTAGACCCGGGGCGGCCCCACCAGCTCGTGGGCATCCACCACCACATGGGGACGCCACGGGACCAGCACCTCGTGGATGATGGCCCGACTCTCCGGGTTGTCCAGGACCAGATAGTCCCGGTTCAGGTTGTAGCCGGCCAGGTTGTTCCGGATCCCCCACTCGCCGGTCTCGGCACCGTCGGGGTTCATGAGGGGCACCAGGAGGACGACCAGATCGTCCAGGAGCGGCCGCAGGGGCCCCTCGGCCAGGTCCCGGGCGAAGCGCAGGACCCCGGCCTGGCTCGCCGGCTCATCCCCGTGGACCTGGGCGCCCACGAAGAGAATGGGCCGCCCCGAGCCATGGGCGTCGGTGGGGGTCGCGGCTCCGGGCCCGGCCAGCGTCACCAGGTGGATGGCCCGCCCGGCACGGCTGCGGCCGATCTCCCGCACACTCACCTCGGGAATCCGCGACGCCATCTCCCGGAAGAAGTGGACCACCTCGTCGTAGCCTGCCGGGACGTCCCGGGCCACCTCGACCCAGGGGCGGGCCCGGTCCCGGTCCACCTCCACCGGCGTTATCCGGTCCACTGTCCCGGCGTCGGCCCATCGGGGGGCGCCTCGGCTGTCCGTGGCCGTGACCCGCTCCGTGGCCACGGGGGGAAGCTCCCGGAGCCGGTGCACCGAGTGACGCACGCCCCGCCGCTCCTCGGTGGTGAACCATCCCACGGAGAGGAGCGAGTTCTCGTCTTCGGGCTCGAGCAGGTGCAGGGCGATGCGGGCCAGGGGCTGGTCCAGGCGGACCAGGTAGCTCCCGGCCGGCGCCTCCACGGTGCCCGCCTCCATGGAGGTGGTCACCGTCCGCTCGATGTACCCCTCGTAGGGCCGGTCGCCCCGGCTCACCGACTCGATGCGGTAGCTCTCGCCGGGGATGGACGCCGGGGCCAGGAGCCGGTCCACCTGCAGCCCGTGGAGGGCCAGGTGCTCCGCAACCTCCCGGCGATGGGGCTCGATAAGGTAGGCCACCGGCCGGATCCGCCCCAGGGTGATGCGGGTGGAATCCAGGACAGGCACTTCGAGCCGCACCGTGTCGCCATCCACGAGAAGCTGGTACGGAAGGGTCCGGCTGGGCACCTGCTCCACCCGCACCGCCACCGAGTCCGCCTCATCCCAGCGGGCGCCCCGGGCCGCCAGCTCGGCCCGCTCCCGGGCCACCGTCTCCAGGACCCGGTCCCGGTTCGTAGCCACCCAGCGAGCCATCCCGTGGAGCGCCACTTCCTGACGACGCACCCGGTCATCCAGCTCCAGGCGCGCGTCCCGGGGACGCCGGGTCTCGTAGAGGACGGTCAACGCCGCAGCCGCTCCGCCGTAGGACGAGAGGGCCCGGGCCCCGTAGCTCCCTGCCGACACGCCGATGGACGGGTCGTCCACGAGCCCCGCCGGCACCCGGTGGTAGGGGAAGTGGGTGTGGCCATCCGCCTCCAGCGCCGCCACGATGGCGGGGACCAGCTCATCGCGGGTCATGCGCCAGTTGTGATGAGGGCCGGCCACGTCGAAGGGGAAGCTCGTGTAGAAGTCATAGACCCGGGGCGGGCCGATGAGCTCGTGGAGGTCCACGATGACATGGGGACGCCACGCCGCCAGGACGTCGGGCACGAAGGCCCGGGTCTCGGGGTTCACCAGCCGCAGGTAGTCCCGGTTCACATTCCGCTGGAAGGTGTTGTTCCGGGCCCCCCACTCGCCCCGCACCGTCCCGTCGGGGTTCAGCTCGGGAGAGAGGACGAAGATGAGGTCGTCCAGGAGCTCCGACAGATCGCCCAGCGCCACGTCCCGGGCGAAGGCCATGAGGGCATCGCGGCCGGCGGGCTCATCGCCGTGCACCATGGCGTTCAGGAGCACGATGGGCCGTCCCGAGGCGTGGGCTTCCCACGGGTCCGAGATGGCGGGGCGCGCCAGGACCACCTCCTGCAGCGGACGCCCCTCGGCGCTCCGGCCGAACTCCCGCACCCGCACCTCATGGGAGAGGGCCGCCAGCGTCCGGTAGAAATCGGCCACCTCGTCGGGGGTGGCGATGGTCCGGTAGTCCC
>PWZC01000325.1 GCA_003567615.1 Gemmatimonadota bacterium
CTCCGGATCACTCGGAGAACCCCAGCAGACGCTGTAGCTCCTCGTCACTCAGGTCCTTGGCCGAGCGGGTTCCAATGCCACCAGGACTCCGGGCGTGCTTGGGCCGATCCCTGCCGCTGGCGGCATGGGACTCACCAGCGTAGTCGAACTCCTCCAGGGAGATCCGCTCCAGATTCCGTCCCAGGCGGTGCTCGATGGACCGGAGGTAGCCGAGTTCCCCGGCGGTGACGAAGGTCACTGCGGTACCAGCCGATCCAGCTCGACCGGTCCTTCCGATCCGGTGCACGTAGTCTTCGGGGTCGGTGGGCACATCGTAGTTCACCACGTGGGAGATCCCCTCGACGTCGAGCCCGCGCTGGGCCACGTCGGTGGCCACCAGGACCCTCACCGAACCGGTGGAGAAGCGGTCCAACGCCCTCACCCGATGCTGCATCCGGCGGTCCGAGTGCATGACCTCGGTGCCCACATTGGCCACGGTCAGCCGGCCGCTCACCGAGTCTGCCCCGGCCTTCGTCCGGGTGAAGACCAGGATCTGGTCCCACCCCGGCTGATCCAGGAGGTGGAGGAGAAGATCCGGCTTCTTCCCCGGCTTCACCGTGTAGACCCGCTCTTCGATGAGATCCGCCACCGTCCCGGACGGTGTCGCCTCGACCCAGAAGGGGTCCTTGGTGATCCGGAGCGCCAGGGCATGCACCCCATTGGGCATGGTGGCCGAGAAGAGCATGGTCTGCCGGCTCTGAGGGCTCCGACGGAGGACGTCCTCGATCTGGGGCCGGAATCCCATGTCCAGCATGCGATCCGCCTCGTCCAGGATCAGGACCTTGAGGTGGGACAGGTCGACGTTCCGACGCTCCATGTGATCGTTGAAGCGGCCGGGGGTGGCGGCGATGACTTCCCACCCGCCCTGCAGTGCCTCGATCTGCGGCTCGTATCCCACTCCCCCCACCACATCGGCGATGCGCAGGGAGGTCCCTCGCGAGAGGTGGCGGCTATCCTCGGCCACCTGCTGGGCCAGCTCGCGGGTCGGGCAGAGGATCAGCACCTGAAGGCCCTTCCCCGGCTCCACCTTCTCCAGCGAAGGGATCATGAAGGCACCGGTCTTGCCGGTACCGGTCTGGGCAATTCCCACGACGTCCTTCCCCTGGATCGCCTCGGGGATGGCGCGACGCTGAATGGGGGTAGGGGCACTCCACCCCTGTGCTTCAATGGCGGCCAGGCGCTCGGGCGAAAGGCCCATGTCCTGGAATGTCGTTACCTCGGTCAAGTTCAACTCCGTTCTGGGTACCGTCGAGACGCCGACATGGGACGCTCCCACGCCGTGCGCCGGTCCTTATAGTTTACACCTATTCGCTGCGTTCCGCGCTCCCCGTCGTCGTTACCAGCCAGAACCCCCATGTCCAATTCCCACGTCACCCGCGTTCTCTTCGTCTGCCTGGGCAATATCTGCCGGTCGCCCCTCGCCGAAGGCGTCTTCCGCGAACTGATCCGGGAGGAGGCCGTGGACCACCGGTACCAGGTCGATTCGGCGGGGACAGGAGCCTGGCACGTGGGCGAGCCGGCGGACCGGCGCTCCCGGGCCGTGGCTGAGAAGCACGGCATCGCCCTCGAGGGGCGGGCCCGTCAGGTATCGGACGAGGACTTCCGGGACTTTGACGTCATCATCGCCATGGACCGGGAGAACCAGGGCAATCTGGAGCGCATCCGGAATGGAGGGTCGGCCCGACTCCACCTTCTCCGCGAATTCGACCCTGAAGCGGAGGACGACGCGGAGGTGCCCGACCCCTATTACGGAGGGCCTGGTGGATTCGATGAGGTCTACGACATCGTCCATCGCTCGTGCGTGGAGCTCCTGGAGGCGCTGGAGGCGGATCGACGGTGAGAGGCCGCCCCCTCCCCGAACGGATCAGAAGGGCTGTAGAGTCCAACCTCGGTTCCGTGACCGGGGTGCACCGCGTTGGAGGTGGGTGTATCGACCCTGCGGCACGGATCGAGCTGGCCGACGGCGGCCGGGCCTTCATCAAGTGGTCCGAAGGAGCGGGTGCCCATCGGTATGGGGTGGAAGCCCGGGGCCTCCGGGCCCTCTCGGAGCGGGGCGGAATCTCCATCCCCCGGGTCCTGGGTTGCTCCGGCGATGCGGAGGGGCCCACCGGTGACCGGGAGGGGTCCAGCAACGCGGACGGCGCCTGGCTCCTCCTGGAATGGATCGAGCCCGGGCCGGTCACCGACCGTTCCACCCGGCGGCTGGGGAAGGAGCTGGCCCATCTGCACCGTTCCCTTCCGGCTGGCACTCCCGCCGGCTGGGACGAGGAGGGCTGGATCGCCACTCTCCCCCAACCAAACGGGGTGGAGGCGGACTGGCCCGGCTTCTGGTTCCGTCGGCGGCTCCTTCCCCAGTGGGAGCGGGCCCGCCGCGCCCACACCCTGCCCCCCTCGGCGGAAGGCGACCTGCAGGCGCTGGAAGCGGCACTGCCGGATATCCTGGACGGGTGGCAGGCCGATGGAATCTCACTCCTCCACGGGGACCTGTGGGCGGGGAATGTCCTGACCGCCGCCGATGGCACTCCGTATCTGGTGGACCCGGCCGTGTACCGCGGACACCGGGAGGTGGATCTGGCCATGCTGGACCTCTTCGGGTCTCCGGGACCGCTCTTCCGGGAGGCCTACGGCGAGGTCCACCCTCTCCGACCGGGACATGAGAGGCGACGAGCCGCCTACCAGCTCTACCCTCTCCTGGTCCACGTGAACCTCTTCGGCGGCGGATACCGGGCTCAGGCGCTCCGCTGCCTCCGCAGCATCCTGGACTGACGACGGCCCCGGCTCGCCTCAGCGACGCCGCGCCACCAGCAGCCCGTCACCCACGGTGAGAAGGGTGGCGTCGAAGCCGGAGTCTGCCGCCACCTGCCGGAGCATGTCGCGGATGGCGTCGGTGGCGGCGTCCTCAACCGCCGCATCGGCCACCTGCCCCTTCCACAGGGCGTTGTCCACCAGGAGAAGCCCCCCGCCGGAAAGGAGGTCCCGGGCAATGGCCACGTAGCGGGGCAGATCTTCCTTGTCGGCGTCCAGGAACACGGCGTCCCAACGCCCCCCCCGGCCCCGCTCGGCCTCCAGGATCTCCATGGCTTCCCCGGTTCGGAACTCCAACCGATCCGACACCTCCGTTCCTGCGGTGAGACGGCGAGCCAGCTCCGTCCGGGACGGATCGCGGTCGATGGACAATACCTCTCCGCCATCCGGAAGGGCTCGGGCAATCCACAGGGCGGAGTAACCGGCCAGCGTGCCGATCTCCAGGACCCTACGGCATCCAGCCAGCGACAGGAGGAGTTGGAGGGCCCGGGCCGTGGTGGCGGGAAGCTGGATCGCCGGCAGCCCCTCCGCCTCCATGGCGGCGCGCACCCGCTGGAGGTGGGCGTCCTCCGAAGCGAAGAGCCCAGCGACGAAGGCCTCGGCCGGGCCCATCTCGGAGGTTCGGCTCACCCCCGGTCCTCGACGAGACGCCGGAGCGCTTCTTCAAGCAGATCGTCGGAGGTGGCGTAGCTGAGCCGCACGTAGCGATCGTCTCCGAAGGCTGCGCCCGGGACCAGGGCGACCCCGGTGGACTCGAGGACACGGGAGCACCAGGCCTGGGAGTCGGGCACCTCGTCCGTGTACTCCCCGTCGACGCGGAAGAAGAGGTAGAAGGCCCCCTCGGGCTCCACCAGCGTCAGGTCCGGCAACCTCTCGCGGAAACCCTCCACCATGAGATTCCGGCGGCGGAGAAAGGCGGTGACCATGTTCCCGATGCTCTCCTGGGCCCGGACCGGGTCACTGAGCGCCTGTAGCGCCGCCCACTGGGAGGGGGTCGCCGCGTTGGAGGTGGTGTGACTCTGGAAAGCGGCGAACTTGCGCGCCACCTCCGGATCGGTGACGGAGTAGCCGATCCGCCAGCCCGTCATGGCGAAGCACTTCGATGCACCGTCCACAAGGACATGTGGCCCGAGCTTCTCCCGGGGGATGTCGGAGAGGCTGGGCGCATTCCCACCGGCTCCGGTAAAGACGATCCTCCGGTAGATCTCGTCCGACAGGAGCCAGATTCCCCGCTCCCGGGCCCACTCGGCCACGGCCTGGAGCTCCTTCAGCGAATAGACGGAGCCGGTGGGGGTGCAGGGTGAGCACAGGATGAGTCCACGGGTGGCCGCTCCCGCGGCCGCTTCCAGATCCTCGGGACGCAGCTTGAACCCCATCTCTTCCGGCCCCCGCACCGGGACGGGCCGCGCCCCGGCAAGCCCCACCATCTGTGGATAGCTGGTCCAGTAGGGGCTCGCCACCAGGACGTCGTCGCCGGGTCCGAAGAGAGCGAAGCAGGCATTGTACATGGCCTGCTTGGCCCCCGCTGTGATGACCACGGCCTCGGGCGGAACCGTCCAGCCCGCCCGTGACCGGCGCGACAGGTCGTCCGCCACCGCCTTCCGCAACTCGGGGAGTCCGGGTGCAGGCGTGTACCGGGTGCGGCCGGCCCTTACCGCCTCAATGGCCCCCTCCGAGATCCAAGTGGGGGTGGGAAAGTCCGGCTCCCCCGCGCTGAGGTCGATGACGTCCCGTCCCTCGGCCCGAAGCTGCTTGGCCAGGGAACTCACGGCCATGGTGGCGGAGGGTTGGAGCGAAGCGATGTTGGAGCTGAATTCCATGAAGCGCCGCCGTGCGAAGTGCAGAAGGTGAAAGGTGGGCGGGGAAACCTCACGTCAAGCGGGAGGCCCGACCCCAAGCGCCCAGAATATCTCAGCTTCCATGTGGGGAGCAAGGGCACCGCCAACGCGGGTGGGAGGTTGATCCCGCCCCCCTTGACCGGCGACATTGAAGCCTCCGGACCGTCAGCCCCGGCAGGACGGGTCGCGATCCCGGCGTCTCCTTACATGGACAACTCCAGGATCGCGTCGGCACATACCTCCAGGTCATGGATGGGATCGACCACCCGGGTGGTTTGTCCCTGCGAGTGCGTTGAGTTCAGATCGAATCCTCTTCTACTTCGACTTCGTGGACCCCGGATCCTACCTGGTCCACGAGTTGTTCCGTAGTGCACCCGCCGACGCCCCAGGACCCGCCCGGGACGTGATCTACCGCCCGCTCGAGCTCCGTCCCCCGCCCCAGCCGCTGCAGGATCCCAGGGCCCCCGGTTGGCAGGCGATGACCGAAGCGCTGGCGGAGGTGGCTGGAACCCTCGATCTCCCGTTCCGAGTGCCGGCCCTGGTGCCGTGGACCCGCAAGGCCCACGAACTCGCCCTTCATGCCCAGGAACGGGCGGGCGGAGTCGGGACCGGTGCCACACCCCTCCACCATCGCCTCTTCCGGGCCCACTTCGACGAGGGCCTGGACCTGGGCCGGGTGGACGTCCTGGTAGCGCTGGCTGAAGAGGCCGGGCTGGACCGATCCGAGGTCCATGCCGTCCTGGGGGTGGACCGATTCGTTCCCCTGGTGGAGGAGGCCCGCTCCCAGGCTCTCGACCAGGGGGTGCGGGGCGTTCCCACCCTGATCTTGAAGGACCGGTGGATCGAGGGCTTCTCCGGTATCGAAACCATCCGTTCCGTCGTCCAGCAGGGCACCCCCGGGTCACCCCAGGCCGACTCCAGCATACCGCCCATCGATTCCCCGGCAGCCCCAGGCCCTTTCCCCTCGTCGGGACAGTCCCACGCCTAAGGAGAGCAGATCCAATGGCAGGTTACGTGCGAAAGACGGCGGCGTCCCCCGCCCAGGTGCTCCAGGAAGCGGAAAGCCTCCTGCCCGACCGGCTTGGTCTCAACCGGACCAAGGTATCCGCCCACAGCGCCACCTATTCCGGCGCGGAAGGCACCGTAGCCCTCCAGGCCCATCCCCACTCCCTGTACACGGAGGTCGTCGCCCAGACGGATCAGCTCCGGACCTCTCGAATGGACTACGAGATCCAACTGTTCCTGAACCGGCTTCCCTATGAGCCCGGCGACCGGGGTGGCCGTGGCTCCGGCGACCCCGGCCGTGGCTCCGGCGACCCCAACTGATCCCACGCCCCAACCCCTGACGACAGGATTCCGAATGGATTCGTTCGACCAATTGGGCCTCGGCCCCGAGTTGCTGGAGGCCCTCACAGCCGAGGGCATCGAGGTCCCCTCGGGACTTCAGGCCGACGCCATCCCCGTTCTCGTGCGAGGAAATCCGGCGGTGCTCCGGGCCGGTCCCGGTGCCGGCGCCACGGTGGCCTACGGTACGGCCCTGCTGGCCCGCCTCGAAGCCGGTGGGGGCCGGCCGGCGGCGGTGGTTCTCACCAGCACCGCCGAATCGGCCGTCGCAATCGCCCGTTCGCTGGCCCGGTTGGGACTTGCCACCGGTCACCGATGTGCGGCCCTGGCCCCTGGGTGGGCCCTGCCCGGCCACGCGGATCTGCTGGTGGCGACGCCGGAAGACCTGAGCGCTGCGGTTCGAGCCGCCGAGGTGAAGTTGGATGGGCTCGAGGCGCTGGTACTGGACGGTGCCGGATTTCTGCTGGAAGGAGATGGACCCGCCCGGATCGAACTCATTCTGGAAGCTGCGGAATCCGATGGGTGGCAGGGAATCGTGGTGGCCGATCCCCTCACGCCCGCCGTGCGGGAGTGGGTCGACGCCAACCTTCGCCGTGCCGTCTTCCTCCCCTCCGAGGCCGCCGGTGACGACGCCGCCGAGGCGCCTGTTGAACGCGGGGACATCCTCCTCCACGTGGTGGAACGGCCCGATGTACTCCGGGATCCGGTAGGGCTGGTGGACCGTCTTCTGGATGAGGAGATCCACCACGTCCTCCTCTTCTGCCGCTCCGAGGACCGGGCCGCCGACGCCGGCGATCTGCTCACGCTGCACGGCTTCGTCGCGGGGATGCCCGGGGACCCGGAGACACCGGTCTGGCTGGGACTCGATGCGTTGTCGGATCGAAAGAGGGTGGATGAGGCAGGGATCGCTCCTGAGCGGGTCGCCACCGTATCGCTGGACCTCCCCCTGGACACCGACACCCTCGATCGGAGGCACGGCGGCCGTCGGGGACAGGCAGTCTGCGTGGCCGAGCCCCGGGAACTCCCCCACCTCCGACGTCTGGCTCGCGAGGCCGGGTACCGCCTTCGCCCCCTTCCCTCACCGGCATCTCCGGGGCACGATGCGGTGACGACGTTCCGGGCCGGGGTCCGCGAGGCCCTGGAAACCCGCGACCTGGCCGCGTACACGACGCTCCTGGAGCCACTCCTCGAAGAGTGGTCCGGAGTCGAAGTGGCGGCCGCCCTGGCCGCGCTACTCCGGGATCGCGGCTTCCGGCCCGCCTCCACTGCGACAGACGCCTCCCCTCCGGCCGGCGAGGGCACGCTCGCCCAGTCGCCTTCGGTCCGTCCCCGTCCCCCGGCATTCACCCGGTTGTTTCTCAGCGTCGGGAGCCGGGACGGCGTCGGTCCTGGGGATCTCCTTGGAGCCATTACCGGAGAGGCAGGCGTTCAGGGAGAGCAGGTGGGCCGCATCGACATCCGGGACACCTTTGCCCGGGTGGAGGTGGCGGACACCGTAGCGGGAAAGGTCATCCAGGCGCTGAACGGGACCTCCATCCGGGGCCGGAGCGTCCGCGTCGACTTCGATCGCGGAACGGGGGGTGCGAGGGAGCGGGGCCCAGGCGGTGGTCGGGATCGGGGCCCAGGCGGCCCCCCACGCCGGAAGGGGCCGCCGAGCCGCTGACCCAGCGCCCCCCCGAAGCCAAGGGGCCGCACCCCGGATTTCCGGGATGCGGCCCCTTCTGCTACACTGCTGCCTCGAAACCGAGGCCTACCGGGGAGAGCCCCGACTTACTTCACCGCGTCCTTCAACCCCTTGCCCGCCCGGAATCCGGGGGTCTTGGTGGCAGCGATCTCGATGCTCTCACCGGTGCGGGGGTTACGACCGGTGCGGGCCTTCCGCTCCTTGGTCTCGAACGTCCCGAACCCGGTGATCTGCACACGCTTCCCCTCGCCCAGGGCGCTCGCGATGATGCCTTTGTCGGTGTCGAAGAGCGCGTCGATCGCCTCTCCGGCCTGGGCCTTGGTCATGCCGGCATGTTCGGACAGGGCGTCCACGAGCTCGGACTTGTTCATGAGCTTCACTCCTCGGTTAGGTAATGTTCAGGGGACCGCCCATTCTGGACGGCGCCGATTGCTGGCGAATATCGAATAACAAAAGCACCTCCGACGCCAAGCGTTCGGCGCGGTGCCCATCCCCTTCCGACCAAGCCACCGGGACTTGCCGGGCAGAGGCTGGAAGAACGCTATAGTGGCCTGCCGAGGGCGTCAAGAGAGATCCCAAGCCGAGATCCCGCCTGATTCCAAGCTTTTCGGCCGATTCCGGACCCCCGACCGGGACCCGGGAGCGATCCTCAGATGGGGTCCGCGTCCAGGGCACCCCAGAGGCGGACCACCACCCAACCCAGTCCCATGACCAGCGCCGCCGGGATCGCCAGGAGCAGGGCCAGGAGGACCAGGACGAAGATGGGAACCAGGATCGGGGCCAGGAGACCGCCAATGATGTTGAGCGCCGCCAGGACGAGGATCCCCACCACCAGGAACTTGAGGAGGGTAAGCATCGTGGGTACTCCATGGGTTGCAGGTTTTCGGGGGAGGGGAGCCGGAAGTCGCTCGCCCCACCTGTTCATCCCTACGAGGCGGATGGGCGGTCGGTTTCAGCCATGACGAAGCGAGAGATCTTCTCACGG
Source organism: Gemmatimonadota bacterium (assembly GCA_003567615.1). GTDB lineage: Bacteria > Gemmatimonadota > Gemmatimonadetes > Longimicrobiales > Gaopeijiaceae > PWLA01. Next base: position 8,696 of record PWZC01000325.1, read on the forward strand.
CTGGAGTTGGCGGCTCTCCGGGAATCCCTGGATCGGGGCAACTCTCTTCTGTGCCCTCGCTGCCAGGTCCCCATGGAGTCCCGCTCCATCCCCCGCCCTCCCGGGGTTTCCTACGTGCGCCGACGCCGCTGGCACCTGTGCCCCTCCTGCGGAAGGAGCGCCGTCCTCGATCTCCCCCGCCCCGACTCCACCTCCGACGAAGCCGGCGGCGAATCGTCTCGGAAGTGACTATCTTTCCGCTTCCCATCCGGGATCCGCGCCCCTGCCTCGACGGCGTCCGATTCCCCCCGACCACCCCCGAGAGCCCCACTGGAATGCCCCGCCGCCCCCCCCATGAACCTTCCCCCTCGGGTGAACCGGCCCGCCGCATCGACGCGGCCGCCCGCAGTGGAAGGCCCCTCCGCGACGAAGCGCTCTGCCGGGTCGGATGGCGGGAATGGATCGTCCTCCCCTCAGGTCCCACCCTCCCCATCAAGGTGAAGGTGGACACCGGTGCCCGTTCGTCGGCTCTCCACGCCACGGGCATCGAGCCGGCCGGCCAGGGCCTCCTGCGCTTCACCGTCCATCCCCATCAGCGCCGGAGTGGGGATGAAGTGGAACTCGTGGCTCCCCTTGTGGACCACCGGGAGGTTCGAAGCTCCAGCGGCATTGCCGAACCCCGTCCAACGGTGCGGCTCGAGGTGGCGCTGGGCCCCCATCGCTGGCCGGTGGAGGTTACCCTTACACGGCGGGACCGCATGGGCTTCCGCATGCTTCTGGGACGGACCGCCCTTCGCGGCCGGTTCCTCGTCGATCCGGGAGCATCCTTTCTTCACGGACACGGGGACCCCCGGGAACCCCACACCCTCGGGAACACCCCATGAAAATCGGTATTCTCTCGCGCAAGGCCTCCCTCTATTCCACCTCCCGCCTGGTCGAGGCGGCGCGGGAACGCGGTCACGACGTCCGGGTCGTGAACTACCTCCGCTGCTACATGGACATCACGGCCCGCCGCCCGTCCGTGATCTATCAGGACCTGGTGGCCGACCGGAACGCCGTGGAAGAGGAGCTGAGCTTCGACGCCGTGATCCCTCGGATCGGCGCCTCCTATACCTACTACGGATCGGCCGTTGTCCGACAGTTCGAGATGAAGGGGGTATTCAGCGTGAACCCCTCCGAAGCCATCCTCCGCTCCAGGGACAAGCTCCACTCCATGCAGATCCTCTCCCGGGCCGGGGTCGGGCTTCCCACCTCCACCTTTGCCCATTCCACCCGCCACACCAAGGGTGTCCTGGACCGGGTGGGCGGACCCCCCGTCATCGTGAAGCTCCTGGAGGGGACCCAGGGGGTGGGCGTTGTGCTGGCCGAGACCCGGAAGGCCGCCGAGTCCGTCATCGCCGCCTTCCGCCAACTCGACGCCAACATCCTGGTCCAGGAGTTCATCAAGGAGGCCGGCGGGGAGGACCTGCGCGCCCTGGTCATCGGCAGTCGGGGGGTGGCCGCCATGATCCGCCACGCCGCTCCCGGGGAGTTCCGGTCCAACCTCCATCAGGGCGGCACCGCCGAGGCCGTGGAGCTCTCCCAGGATGAACGCCGGACCGCCGTCCATGCCGCCCGCGCCATGGGGCTCTCGGTTGCCGGGGTCGACATGCTCCGCTCCAACCGGGGACCGGTGGTGCTGGAGGGGAACTCGTCGCCGGGACTGGAGGGCGTGGAGGGTGCGTCCGGCGTCGATGTGGCCGGACGCATCATCGAGTACATCGAACGGAAGGGCCGGTGACGGCACGGGACGCCCGATCCGAGGCCGCGCGTGGGGCCACCCCGGTGAAGGTGGCGGGGCAGATGATCCAGCCTGGAGAACGGCGCCGGATCGAACTCCCCACCGGGGTCCTGGCCACCGGCAGCGCCCTTCCGCTCCCCCTGGAGGTTCTCCATGGCACCCGGCCGGGCCCGAGGATCTGGATGAGCGCCGCCATCCACGGCGATGAGCTGAACGGGGTTGAGATCATCCGGAAACTCCTGTCGGAACTGAATCCACACCGCCTGTCCGGGACGATCCTGGCCGTCCCCATCGTGAATGTGCAGGGCTTCCTCCTGGAGTCCCGCTACCTCCCGGACCGACGCGACCTGAACCGGTCCTTCCCCGGGTCTCCACGGGGCTCCATGGCTTCGCGCCTGGCCCACCTCTTCATGCAGGAAGTGGTGCGGGGGTGCTCCCTGGGACTGGATCTCCACACCGGATCGGACCAGCGGACCAATCTGCCCCAGATCCGGGCCGACCTGTCGGATCCCGAGACCGCCCGCCTTGCTCGGGCCTTCGGAGCCCCCATCCTGATCCATGCCGGCCTGCGGGACGGCTCCCTGCGAGCGGCGGCCACCGCGGGGGACACTCGGGTCCTGGTGTTCGAAGGAGGGGAGGCGCGCCGCTTCGACCGGAGTGTCATCGAGGCCGGCACATCCGGCGTCTTGCGGGTTCTCCGGGAACTGGGGATGAGGGGAAGCGGCCCCATCCCACCCACACAGCCTTCCCTCGAATCGAGGAGCACCTCCTGGGTCCGAGCCGGCAGGGGCGGCCTCCTCCGGCTGGACGTGGACCTGGGCGAACGGGTTGAGAAGGGTCGGCGGATCGGGGTCATCCGGGATGCCTTCGGAGACCATGCCCTCCCGGTCCGGAGCAACCGGTCCGGGGTGGTGGTGGGGCTCACCCGGAGTCCCACGGTGAATCGGGGAGATGCGCTGGTGCACCTGGCCACGTTGGAGGGGTCGGTACGTCCCTCGGCTCCGCCGGCTGCGACCCTGAACCCCGATGAGGACCCGTGACCTCGTTGACCCATGGCGGCCCGTTCTCGCTCCGTCCCCCGGCGCGACGTCAGCCGTCCCCCACCCCCTCCCACGCGATTCGATCCCAGGCCCTCGTCCCGTCCCCGCCGCCGGTCAGCTCCCGGTACGCGGCAAAGTGGAGTTCCGCTTCTGCCACCTCTCCGGCCTCCCGGGCGGCGAGGCCCGCCAGAAAGGTGGCCCGGGCCCGGGGGGGCTCCCGCTCCAGCACCCGTCGGAGCGAGTTCAGCGCCGGACCAGGTGCTCCCGCCTCCAGCAGGAGTTCGCCGTGCATTTCCCGGGCCGGAAGAAGCGGACCCGGCGTCACCGGGTGCTTCTCCACCTCCTCCTCCAGGGCGGCGGCCTGGTCCAGGAGCGCAAGGGCGGTCTCGACCTCGCCCTCCCCTCGATGGATCCAGGCCTGGACTCCCAGCATCTGAGCCTCCACGACCCCGGCCCAATAGACCTCTCCCGCCGCGGACATCCCGTCACGGATGGTCCCCAGACGGGCCGCCTCCCGGGCCGCCCCCTCCAGGTCGCCGGTCCGGGCCATCCCAATTCCACGAGCGAAGTGCCGGATGGCCACAGCCGGACCCGCCCCGTCCCCGGTCGGCGGCAGGGCGGCAGCCCCCTCCCAGTCCCCGGTCTCCAGGACCAGCCGAGCCGGCATGGCCTGCCAGTTGAAGGTCCCGTGGGCCAGGGCGGGAGACGAGAGCTCCTCCGCTGCCGCCAGGGCGCGCTCCACCATCTCCGCCGCCTCCCGGTCGCGCCCCTGCTGCAGGTATGCGTAGACCAGGTAGTCCCAGGCGTGGACCCGTTCCCAGTCTCCGCCGGAAGCCTCCGCCGATCGGAGGTTCGCCTGGATGGAGCGGTCCCACATCCCCAGACGGGTGAAGATGTGCGAGGGCATGTGGAGGGCGTGAGGGGCATCCGGTGCGATGTCGGCGTATCGAAGCGCTGCCTCGAGCCCTCGCTCGGCCAGCGCCGGGACGTCGTAGGCGTGGATGATGTAGTGGGCCAGTCCAGGGTGCTCCGGCCGATCCCGGAAGAGCTCCTCCAGGATCTCGGCAGCCCGGAGCTGGCGGGCGAAGGTGGTGTCTTCCGGGGGCGCCGCCGCCAGTAGCGCCAGCCCCAGGAAGACGCGGGTCTCCGGATCTTCCGGGTGACGGGTGGCCATCTCCTCCATGGCCGACTCCCAGGCCAACCGGCGCTCCCTCTCCGTTTCGCCACCCTCCCCGAAGAGCTGTCGGAAGGCCGCCACCCACGCCCGCTCCCGCTCCGTGGGCAGGCCTGCCGCCTCCGCCCGGTCCAACGCCGCCATCGCCTCGGAGCGCCGAGCCTCGGGAATGGAACCGGCGTAGGGGTTCCCCATCCGGGTGATGGCCCGGCCCCATTCGGCCATGCCACAGGCCGGATCCTCCTCCAGAGCTTCCCGGAAGGCCCCATCCGCCTGCGGAAACCAGAAGGAGTGGAACATGGCGAGCCCCACCTCCAGCCGCTCCATGGCGGCCGGCTCACAACTGGCCGCGAAGGAGACCCGCCCCACATCTTCCCCATCCGTCGACGGGATCCCGTGGTGCCCCGAATGGTCTTCGGCCGGGACCATCACCGTGGCGCCGTCGCCGGGGGGAGCCTCGCCGTGGGATCGGGGGTGGTCGCCGCCGCACCCGGAGAGGAGAAGGACGGCCACAGCGGCCGCTCGAACGTCGGAGATCATTGAGCCTCCCGGGCTACGGTATCCAGATCGAGGCGACCCCGGGCTCCCGGGCTCCGGAGTCGGGCTTCGTCGGCGGGCGTGGGCTCGGC
>PWZC01000041.1 GCA_003567615.1 Gemmatimonadota bacterium
AGATCTCACCGTCCCGGACCTCCACCGGAAAGGTCCGGACGGACTTGATGGCCGGGAGCTGAACGGCCTTCCCGGTCCGGACATCGAATTTGGCACCGTGGAAGACGCATTCCAACCGGCCATCTTCCACCCCTCCTTCCGAGAGGGGGAAGTCCTGGTGGGAGCAGCGATCCTCCAGGGCGTAGAAGCCGTCGTCCAGGCGGACCAGCACCAGCTCCAACCCATCCGCCGTGGCGGCGTGGACGCACCCGTTGCCCTCACACTCCTCTTCCGTGGCGACCCTGACCCACTCAGCCACGGAGCCGCTCGGCGATGATGCGGGTCACCTTCTCCGTCACCCCTCCCAGGGGAAGGCGGGAAAGCACCTCACCCAGGAATCCGATGACCACCAGCCGCTCCGCCACGCCCCGGGGCAGTCCCCGGCTCATGAGGTAGAAGAGGGTGTCCTGGTCCAACTGCCCCACCGTGGCACCGTGGGAGCAGCGCACGTCGTCGGCCTCGATCTCCAGATTGGGGAGCGAGTCGGCCCGGGCCGTCTCCGACAGGAGGAGGTTCCGGTTGGTCTGGTAGGCGTCGGTCTGCTGGGCACCCTTGTGGACCTTGATGATCCCCCGGAAGACCGAGCGGGCGCGATCGTCCAGCGATCCCTTGTAGAGGAGGTCACTCTTGGCGTGGGGCGCCACGTGATCCTGGGACGTGTTGTGGTCGAAGTGCTGGTCGCCGTCGCCGAAGCAGAGCCCCAGCATGTCGGAGTTGGCACCGGATCCCCGGAGCTGGGCATTGAGGTCCAGCCTGGACACCGACGCGCCCAGACTCACGTTCAGCGTGTCCAGGGTGGAGTCCTTCTCGGCCAGTGTCCGCTGCTGGATCAGGCTGAAGGCACCCCGTCCCAGGCGCTGGAGCGAGACGTACTGGACCTGGGCCGCCGGCCGGGCGATGACCTCGACCCCCGACGACACCAGCGTCTGCTGCTCCAGGTCTTCCGACAGGATCTCGTCCACGAAGGACACCTGGCTCGCCTCGTCCGCCACGATGAGCGTCCGGGAAAAGAGGGCCTTCCCCGCCTGGGATACCCAGCGCGAAACCCGGATGGGCAGCTCCAGTCGCACACCCCGGGGAACGTACAGGAAGATCCCGTCATTCCAGAGCGCGGCGTTCAGCGCCTGGAACTTGCCCTGCTCGGCCGGAAGGGCCTCGGTGGCCAGATGGGTCTCCAGCAGGCCCGGGTGAGCTGTCACCGCATCCCGAAGCGACATGAGCACCACGCCCTTGGCCAACAGATCGTCCCGCAGATCCACGTGGGTCACGGTTCCGTCCACCTCGATCAGGTGCCCGGATGCCTCCTGGTCCTCGTCCATGGAGGCGCGAAGCCGGGCCGGCGCCGTCTCCGGATCGAAGCTCTGTGGCGTCCACTCCAGCCGCTCCAGCCGGTCCAGCTTCAGCTTCCGGCGCAGGTCCGTATAGCGCCACTCCTCGAGGCGGGTGGTGGGCATGGGGGTCCGCTCGTACACCGACCAGGCATGCCGCCGGCGGGCGGCGAGCCACTCGGGCTCCCCGGCGGCCAGGGCCTCCACGGCCTCGGCGTTCAGGGAATCGGTCACACCCTCCATCAGCCCTCCAGTGGGCCCGGTGATCGTCTGGGTCTCAGCCATCTATCTCGAAGCTCGGTGGTTCGTGTTCTGGGTTCGTGGCGATCCGGTGGCGTCTGCGCTTCTTGCGAAGGGCGGCGCCGGGGTCGGGGGGGTCAGCCCACCGACCCTTCCATCTCCAGCTCGATGAGCCGGTTCAGCTCCACCGCGTACTCCAGCGGCAGGAGCTTGGCGATGGGCTCGATGAAGCCCCGGACGATGAGAGCCATGGCCTCTTCTTCGCCCATTCCGCGGCTCATGAGGTAGAAGAGCTGCTCGTCTCCCACCTTCGAAACCGTGGCCTCGTGACCGATGTTGGACTTCTTCTCTTCGATCTCGATGTACGGGTACGTGTCGGTGCGCGACGTGTCGTTGATGAGGAGCGCGTCGCACTCCACGTTGGACTTGGCGTTCACCGACCCCTCGTGGACCTGGCAGAGCCCCCGGTAGGTGGACCGGCCCGTCCCCTTGGAGATGGACTTGGAGATGATCTGCGAGGTGGTGTTGGGCGCCGCGTGGATCACCTTCCCGCCCGTGTCCTGGTGCTGCCCGTCGCCGGAGTAGGCGATGGAGAGGACCGACCCGTGGGCACCCTCGCCCATGAGGTAGCAGGAGGGGTACTTCATGGTGAGCTTGGAGCCCAGGTTCCCATCCAGCCATTCCATGGTGGCGCCCTCGGCCACCATGGCCCGCTGGGTCACCAGGTTGTACATGTTGTTGGACCAATTCTGGATGGTGGTGTAGCGGAAGTGCGCTCCCTTCTTCACCACGATCTCGATGACCCCCGAGTGGAACGACTCGGTGGAGTAGACCGGCGCCGTGCACCCTTCGATGTAGTGGGCCTTGGAGCCCTCATCGGCGATGATGAGGGTCCGCTCGAACTGCCCCATCTGCTCCTGGTTCACCCGGAAGTAGGCCTGGAGAGGCGTGTCCAGCTCCACACCCTTGGGGATGTAGACGAAGGACCCGCCGGACCATACCGCCGAGTTCATGGCCGAGAACTTGTTGTCGGCGGAGGGGATGACGGTGCCGAAGTGCTCCCGGAAGAGCTCCGGATGGTTCCGCAGACCGTCCTCGATGGAGTCGAAGATCACGCCCTTGGCCTCCCACTCCTCCTTGAGGGAGTGGTAGACCATCTCCGACTCGTACTGGGCGCCCACACCGGCCAGGATCTTCTGCTCGGCCTCGGGGATGCCGAGGCGCTCGAAGGTCTCCTTGATGTTGGCGGGCACGTCGTCCCAGGAATGCTCCATCTTGTCCTGCGGACGGACGTAGAAGTAGATCTGGTCCAGGACCGAATCGAGCTTGGAGAGATCGCCACCCCAGGTGGGCATGGGCTTGGCGTTGTAGATCTCCAGCGCCTTGAGGCGGAATTCCAGCATCCA
>PWZC01000171.1 GCA_003567615.1 Gemmatimonadota bacterium
CAGGCACTGGTGTGCTGGGGAACCTCCGGGGGGACAGCCGGCACCGGGTACCCCGTAGCCCTTCCCCCTCCCGACGTGCCCGAGGCCCTGAACTACCTGGTCCTTGCGGAGCTGCAGATGGTAGACGGCGAGGTCCAGGGCGTGAGTCAGGCGGCCCGGCGGCGCCTCCTGCCGGTGGAGGTGCTCCAACGCCGCCTCGAGTGCCTGTGCCACACCCCACCGGTGACCACGGTACCTCCCATCACCACCTTGCCTCCTGGCACCACGGCGCCCCCCACGACTACGCGTCCCCCCATGGCGACCGTGACCCTGAGTCCGTACACCACCCGTCCTCCCATGGGAACCGCGACCCTCATTCCGTACACCACGCGGCCCCCCGGCGTGACGGTGACCCTCTTTCCCTACACCACCGGAATCCCCGTCACCACCCGAATCGTCGGTCCGGGCGGAGGGCCTGCCGGGACGCTCATTCCGTCGGATCCGCTGGATCCGTTCACGCGGCCGGTGGATGGCGGGTTCCTGGGGGGAGGAGGGCGCATCGTGGTGGTGAACGAACCGGTAGGCGGGGGCCTGGTGGGGGGGGGCGGCGGGACCCGTCCCCAGGGGACCCCGGTGGGCGCCCTGGACCCCCGCCTCTTCGATGTGGCCGGAGCCGGCGCTCGGCCCCTGGAGAGCCTCGACTTTCTCGACGCCCACCAGCTCGACGCCCTGGAAGGGGCGGGGATCACCTCGGTGCAAGGGCTTCTGGAGACCGAGAACACCCGCCTCACCGAAGTTCTGGGGAGCTCGGAAGTGGCCGCGGCGGAACTCAAGCTCGGGGCCACCGAATCGCTCCGGCGGTCCCGGCCGTTGGAACTGGACGGCGAGGCCTTCGACGTGGCGCGAGGCGTCGCGGAATCGGTGGAGGCGGTGAGCGGGATCGGCCCCGCCCGTGGTGCCGCTCTCCGGGAGGGCGGGATCGGGAGCGTGGCCGAACTCGGGGCCGCCACACCGGAGGAGGTGGGCAACCTCCTGGGCCTCTCGCGGGAGGTGGCCGAGGGGCTGATCGGCGACGCCCGGGGGCGGATGGCGCGCTGATGGATTTCCTGGTGACGGCGGTGGTTCCGACGCGCGACGAGGGCCTCAATGTGGTGGACACGGTGGAGCGCCTGCTCCGGAATTCGCCCCCGTGGATGGATGTGGTGGTGGTGGACGACGGCTCCTCCGATGGGACGCCGCAGCGGCTGGCGACCCTCGCCCGAGACGATTCCCGTCTCACCGTGGTGGCGGCCGAGGGACTCGGCCCTGCCCGCTCGCGCAATCGGGGCGCTCGGGAAGCGCGGGGTGCGTATCTGGCCTTCCTGGATGCCCACTGCTACGCCCCTTCCGGATGGCTCGAACCCATCCTGGCGACGCTGGAGGCCCATCCGGAAACCGGGGTGGCGGGCCCCGCCATCGGGGACACCAACAATGTGGGCCTGCGCGGGCTTGGCGGCACCTGGCACGACCTTTCCCTCGACATGCACTGGATTCCCGATGGAGGTCCCGGTGGCGAGGTCCCCTTCCAACCGGCAGGGTGCCAGGTGGTGCGACGCGAGGTCTTCCAGCAGGTGGGTGGGTACGACGAGGGACTCTCCCGGTGGGGGAGCGAGGATGTGGAGTTCTGCCTCCGGGTCTGGCTCTCCGGGTGGGCCATCCGGGTCGAGCCCCGATCCACGGTCTACCACTACTTCCGCACCGCTCCGCCCTACGCAGTGGACCTCCCCCAGATCGTCTACAACAAGCTGCGCATGTGCTTCCTCCACTTCGACGGGCCCCTCCTGGCCCGGGTGCTGGCCCCGCAGCTCGCCCACCCCCACGCCGCCCAGGCCCTGGCCCGGATCTTCACCGACGGCACCGTTGATGCGGCTCGGGTCCAGCGGGAGCGGCGGCGCCGTGACATGGCGTGGTTCTGCTCCCGATTCGGTCTCCTGGCATGAGGAGGGCGTGATGGACACCGACAGGTCCCGGATCACGCTGGGGCAGGTGTCCGCCGATCTCCTGATGGTGGGGACACCGGCGGCGAGCGACCTCCACCGCCGCCGGATGGAACGGTTGATCCGTGAAGCCCTGCCGGAGCGGCTGGGTCGGCGACTCGAAGAGAGGCTCGAGGGGTGGAGCGGGGTGGTCCGCATGGGGCGGCTCGAGCTGGAGCTGGATGTGGCTGTGCAGGACCTGGCCGGGAGTGGCCTGGCCGAGACCTGGGCCGGGGCCGTGGCTGCGGCGTTGGAACGGGAGTTGGCCCGGGGAGCCGGGGCCAATCTGGTGCGCTTCGATTCGGCCGGGGACTACCTGGCGGCCTACGTGGTGGAACGGCTCACAGGACGCCGAAGCCCACCCTGGGTGTTTCCCGACTTCGCTCCTCTCCGCCACCTGTCACCGGAGGATGCCGCCGCCGAGCTCCTCTCGGCCCGGCCCGGCCACCTCCCGGCCCTGGCCCACCGACTCGGGAGCGAGTTGGGCGCCGGCGTCTTCGCCCTTCGCCTGGGCGAAGAACGAGCGCGCCGCACCCTGGAGGCGGCGGCCCATCCGGCATCGCCCTCCGGTGTGGATCCGGTCGATGTGGCGCACCTTCTGGGAGACGCCCCACCACCGTCGGCACCGCCCCATGTCGCGGCGCTGTCGCTCCTTCTCCAGCGGTGGGGCGGGAGCCGCGCCACGTACCCGGGTGCTGCCGCCGCCCTCTTCCTGGCCGGGGTGTTGGGAGAGCTGGGTGAGTCCGGATCGCCCACCCAATCCCCCGGTGGGCCGGTGGGTGAGGAAGGCGCTTCGGCTCGCCCGGCGCCCTCCCCCGGCACCCCGCACCTGAACCGGCTTCGGCGCACGCCCCAGGGACGCGGCGTCCTGGCGCGCCTTCGTCGGGAAGCGGCGACGGAGGTTCCCCCGGCATCCATCGAGGGGACTGAGCCCCCTCCTCCCTCCTCCCCGTCGCCCCTGGAAGCCGCCGAGCCGGCGCCGGTCACGGCGAAGGCGCCGGACAGAGCCGA
>PWZC01000175.1 GCA_003567615.1 Gemmatimonadota bacterium
AACCCCTCCCCGTCCCGGCGAAACCCCATCCGTTCCAGATAGTCGGCGTGCTCCCCACTTCCGGGGCGTGACCGGATCTCACGGATCCCCTTCCGACGGAAGTGGTCGGCCCGGGTCCGGAAGAGGAAGCGTCCCACCTTGAAGTCCCGGTAGTCCGGCGTCACGTAGTCCAGCTCCACCTCCAGACGCCCCTCGGGACGGACCTCTCCCACCAGGAGCCCGGCCGGAACCAGGTCCCGCAGTATGAAGATGTGGAGGGCGTCCCGGCCCCCGTCTCCCAGTCCGGCGAACTCGGGCTGGAAGCGGGCGATGTCGTCTCCATGGAAGTCCAGGAAGGCCCGGAGGTATTCGTCGTCCCGGCCCACGGGAAGGAGGCGAAAGAACTCCTCGGAACGGTAGATCCGGAAGAGGTACCAGACGTTCACCCCGACGATGAAGGCATTCACTGCCGCCACCGGGATGGACCCGATGAGTACACCGTAGAGGGCGAAGACGACGGCGCCCGCCAGATTCACCACCCGGAGTCGCACAATCCGGGACATGGTGAGGGAGATGGCCACCAGGATGGAGGCCACGTATCCGATGATCTCGTAGGTCAGCGCTGTATCCATTGGGGTTCGCTACCGACGGGTGGGGTGTGCTGCCGCCGGAGGGGATCGCCGCCGACGGAGGGGTCGACTCAGACGCGAATGGGCTCCACCGTGCCCTGAAGCCGACTCCGTTCAGCCGCGAAGGCCATGACGTGGCTCTCCACCGAGGCGGCCAGGCTCGAGGTCAGGATGGAGGCGTCCTGGGCGGCCACGGCCCGGACCCAGTTGGCCATGAGACGCCAGTCCCCTCCTCCGTGGCCGTCCCCTCGCACCTGCTCCAGCTCCAGCACCCGGGTCTCAAGCACCGTGTGCTCCCCGGTGCGGAAGTCATGGATCTCCATCTGCCGCATGTCGCCCTCGATGTATCCCATGCTCCCCATGATCCGGGTGCGGCGCCCGCCCCAGGGTGTAAAGGCTTCCATGCTGAAGCTGGCGGTGATGCCGTCACCGAAGCGGATGTTGGCGACGTAGTGGTCGCACTGGTCATTCTCCATCCGGTAGACGCAGCGACCGTAGTCGGTGGTGCGGAGCGCCTCCAGGATGGCCTCCTCGTGCCGTTCGGGCGCCTCCGGCAGGTCGAAGACGTGGAGGCGCTGCCGATTCCGATGGTAGATCCGGAGGGCCGAATAGGGACACTGGGCCTCCACCGCGCATCCGTCCATGCACCGGAGGGTACTCCCCTCGGGGGCATTCTCCCGCCGGAACCAGGAGAGGTCGCCGAACGCCTGGATCGCCTCACTCTCCCGCCCCACGATCCACCGGAGGATGTCCAGGTCGTGGGATGATTTGGCCAGGATGATGGGAGCGGTGGCCACACTGTCGTGCCAGTTGCCCCGCACGAAGGAGTGGGCCATGTGGACGTGCTCGATGGGTTCGAAGTGCTGGAGGCTCACGAGCCGGCCGATGGCCCCGGACTGAACCAGTTCCCGAAGGCGCTCGAAGTAGGGGGCGAAGCGGAGCACATGGCAGACGGCCACGATCCGCCCCGTCTCCCGGGTCCGCTCCAGGATCTCCAGGCACTCCGCCTCCGACGGGGAGATGGGCTTCTCCAGAAGGATGTCGTACCCCAACCGCAGCGCCTCCATGCAGGGCCCGTAGTGAAGGTCGTCGGGGGTGGCCACGATGATGGCGTCGGCGAACTTCGGCCGCTCGAACACATGCTCCCAGGTGGTGAAGGCGGCCTCGTCGGGAATCCCATGGTCCCGCACATGTCGCTCCCGCCGGATGGGGATGGGCTCGGCCACCCCCACGATCCGGATCTGCTCCGGATACTCGAGGGCGTAGTTCCCGTAGATGTTCCCCCGTGCTCCGGCCCCCAGGGTGATGGCAGTGATGGGCCGCTCCGGTCGCGCACGCTCGTCCTCCCCGGGAAGGATAAGAGGTCGGCCCGCCTCGTCCCGGGCCCAGTCGGACCAGGGAAAGAAGGCACCGCCCACCAGCACGCCCATGGTTCGAAGGGATTCACGCCGGGTGATGGATCGACGCATGTCGCAGGCTCCTGTGGAATGGACGCTGGACGAGGTTCCTAGCCCTACCGGACCGCACACAGCCTACCCGTAAGCCTCTGCTCGGGCAAACCCGTCACCCTCCGGAAAACGAGAAGCGGGCCCCCGCCCCTGCACCGGTCAGGAGGAAGGGGTCGCCCCCGCTGTGCTCCGGGTACCGAGCCCGGTAGTCCGCCGCCCAGCGCTCGACGAAGTCCGACGCAGTTTCCCGACGCACCAGGGCCCAGACCGCCCCCCCGAAGCCGGCCCCGAAGGCCGACGCCGCAGGGGAGCCCAGCCGGCGGGCGGCACGGACCAGGTGACGTGTCTCCGGTACCTGGTTGCCCAGCACCTCCTCCGCCATGCGCTGGGAGCGGTACGCGGCACGGCCCAACCGGGCCAGGGCCGAGGACGAAGGAGGCGATCCCTGGCCCGGGTGGCTCCCCTCCCCTTCGGATCGGGCCAGCTCCCGCAGGGCCCGGGACGCCTGGGGAACCACGCGGCCACACTCGCGCTGGAACTGGCGGACCCGGCGGATCAGGACCTCATCCACCCCCGCGGCGGCCAGCCGAGCCGTCACCGCCCCTGCACCCGGCCCCGGTGCGTCGAGAAGAAGGGCCCCCAGGTGGGGCTCCCCTCCCCCCGTCACCTCCCGCCACCGCGCCGCCGCACGCGCTGCGTCCCGGGAGAGGGCATTGTACCGATCCCGCATGGGACCGCCCTTGAGGGCCCGGACCCCGGAAACGGCCACTGCCAGAAGCCAGGCATCCGGGAAGGGGACCACCTCTTCCACCGCCAGGGGGCGGTAGCTCAGTTGGAGCCCCGATCCGCATCGCCCCAGGAGGATGGCGGCGTGATCCTGACTTCCACCCTCGGTGTCCACGCCGCCGGCCTCCACCCCTGCCAGGTACTCGGCCA
>PWZC01000458.1 GCA_003567615.1 Gemmatimonadota bacterium
CGGCCGGAGCCGGGCAAACACCCAGAGGAGAGCCACCGCCAGGGGAAATCCCCAGGAGAGCACCAGGAGGGGAGGGAGGATGGCGTCCATCTACAGCACCCCCCGCTCGATGATGAAGAGCACCCACCCCAGAGGGCTCCACGAAGAGGCCGCCAGGAGCCCCGCCGCCAGGGAGAACCCGGCCGTGGTCAGCGCCGGCACCACCATGCGCCAGTCCGCCTCCCACCGGGGGCGGGGCGCCTTCTCCCCTTCCGCCCAGGACGGATCAGGATCGTCGAAGTAGGCGGTTCGGAGGATGGGGAGGAAGTACGCGGCGTTCAGCAGGCTACTGGCCAGGAGCACCCCGATGACCCAGGGCTGCCCGGCTCCCAGCGCGCCCAGGCCCAGGTACCACTTGGAGATGAACCCAGCCACGGGTGGAAGGCCGATCATCCCCAGCGCCCCGACGGTGAACGCCGCCATGGTGAGGGGCATCCGTCGGGCCACGCCGCCCATCTCGCTGATCTTCTTGACCCCCAGCGTCTGGGCCACCAGGCCGGCGCAGAAGAAGAGGGTGATCTTCATGATCCCCTGATGGACCAGGTGCACCAGTCCACCCGCATGGGCCAGGGGATCCAGGAGCGCCACGCCCAGGGCGATGTACGAGAGCTGGCTCACGGTGCTGAAGGCCAGAACCTTCTTCAGGTCGTCCTGGGAGAGGGCGCGGATGGAGGCGTAGACGATGGTGAAGGCGGCCAGGGCGGCGACAAAGACGGCGGCGCCCATCTCCCACGCCACCTCGATCCCGAAGAGAGAGTGGAGGAGGCGGGTGACGCCGAAGGCACCGGCCTTCACCACCGCCACGGCGTGAAGGAGGGCGCTCACCGGAGCCGGCGCCACCATGGCGGTGGGGAGCCACCCGTGGATGGGGAAGAGGGCCGACTTCACCCCCATGCCGATGAGGAGGAAGGCGAAGATGAAGGCCCAGGTCACAGGCTCGGCTGCCACCGCCGCCGCATTCACCACCCCCCCGGCGGCGAACTGCACCGTGCCCGCTTCCACCTGGAACCAGACCGCTCCCACCACTAGGATGGCTCCGGCCCCCAGGGTGTAGAAGAGGTAGGTGCGCCCCGCCCGGATCGACTCGGGCGTTCCCTTGTGCACCACCAGGGGATAGGTGGCCCAGGTGAGCGCCTCGTAGAAGAAGACGAAGGTGAAGAGGTCCCCGGCCATGGCCAGCCCGGTGGTGGCGGTGACGCAGAGGCTGAAGAAGGCGAAGAAGCGGGTTCGATTCTCCGACTCCTCCAGGTACGCGATGGCGTACAGGGTGGTGACGAGCCAGAGGACCGCCGAGAGGGTGACGAAGAGGAGAGCCAGGGCATCGCCCCGGAGGGTGAGGCTCAGCTCCGGGATCACCTCCAGCGCCCACTCATAGGAGGCGCCGGCGGCCACCCCCTGCAGCATGAGGCCCACCAGGGCCACCTTGGCAAGGGCGCCGGCCATGTTCAGGGTGTTGCGCAGGACGGCCTGCTCCTCCCTCAGGAACATGATGGCGATGCCCGGCACGAAGGAACTCAGCACCACCGCCAGGGGAAGCGCGTCCCACGCCAGGAGGGGGCTCACCATGGCTGCACTCCCCCGTTCAGGAGGATCTGGAAGGTCTCGGTGGCCCGGACCCCCAGCGTCGCCGCCGCCAGCGCCAGGAGGAGGGCCGCCCACTCCATCCGCTTGGGGACGGGGCGGAAGTCACCGCTCGACGCCTTCCGGTCCAGCGCGTGGCGGAGCACCATGAGGACGTAGGCGATGGTGAGGAGTCCACCGATAGTGATGATGGCCACCCAGAACCAGCCGCCCACCGCCAGCGCTTCCCGAAGAAGGAGCCACTTTCCCACGAAGCCTGCCGAGGGAGGGAGTCCGGCCAGCGAGAGCCCGCCGAGCCCGAAGGCCAGGAACGACATGGGGAGCCGGTGGGCCACCCCCGAAATATCCTGGAGGGCGTCCTTGGCCACGGCGTAGCTCATGTTCCCAGCGGCCATGAACATGGCGGCTTTGGCCAGGGCGTGGGACAGGGCCAGGAGGATCCCGCCGGTCCAGGCGTCGTCACTCCACGCCGGCGACGCCGATCCGACCCCCTCGGGGGCCAGAAGGGGGAACATGATGAAGAGGTAGCCCAGTTGGGCCACGGTGGAGTAGGCGATGACCCGCTTCAGGCTTCGCTGGCGAAGGGCCAGCACCGAACCCCAAAGGATGGCCGCAGCGCCCAGCCCACCCATGAGGAGGAGCCCTCCGTCGCTGCCACCTCCGTACACGGCGAACCAGAGCCGCACCAGGATGAAGAACGAACCCTTCACCACCACCGCCGACAGGAGGGCGCTGGCCGGGGCCGGGGCTCCGGCGTGGGCCGGAGGGAGCCAGGCGTGGAGGGGGAAGAGCGCCGTCTTGGCCACCATTCCCACGGTCATGAGGGCCAGGCTCGCGGCGGCCATGGGGCCGGCCGGAGCGGCGGCGGCCAGCTCCTCCAGGGAGAGGGTCCCGAATTCGGTGTAGAGGAGGGCCACACCCAGGAGGAAGAGCATGGATCCCACCAGTGACACCAGCAGGTACCGCATCCCCGCCACCGTGGCCTTGGGGGTGACCGCCAGCGTCACCAGCGCGGCGGCGGCCAGACCCAGAATCTCCAACGTGACGTACAGGTTGAAGAGGTCGGCGGAGAGGTAGATGCCGTTCAGCGCCGACCAGAGGAGGAGCCAGAGAGGGGCGAAGTAGCGGGCAGCGCGGCCGGCGGGGGAGGTTCCGGCGTCCAGTTCCGAGAGGTCGCCGAAGTAGGACAACGAGTAGAGGCTCACCGCCGCCCCCACCACGGCGGTGACGGCCAGCATGACTACGCTGAATCCGTCGGCCCAGAGTTCGATCCCCAGCGGGGCGCCCCATCCTCCCAGGAGATGACGGACCGGTCCCTGACGGCTCACCTCGACCCAGAGTCCAAAGCTCCCGGCCAGGGCGGTGGC
>PWZC01000241.1 GCA_003567615.1 Gemmatimonadota bacterium
CCCATCACCCTCTTCGTGATCTTCATGGGACTGGTGCTGGTGGCGTCGTGGCTTGCCGCCAATCTGGGGGTCTCGGCCCTTCACCCGGGCCCGGGCCAGGGCCAGATCGAGGCGGTGAACCTCCTCACCGGCGAGAGCATCCAGCGGATCCTGGTGGAGATGCCCCGGACCTTCACCGACTTCCCGCCCCTGGGGTTGGTGCTGGTGGTCATGATCGGGATCGGGGTGGCCGAACGCACCGGGCTCATCGAGACGGCGCTGAAGGCCTTCGTCCGGAGCGTCCCGAACTGGCTCGTGACGTCGGCCATCGTCCTGGGCGGACTGCTATCGTCGCTGGCGGTGGACGCCGGGTACGTGGTTCTGATCCCCCTGGGCGCCGTCATCTTCCACGGAATGGGCCGTCACCCCATTGCCGGTCTGGCAGCGGCCTTCGCCGGCGTGTCCGGTGGGTTCTCGTCGAACCTCTTCCTCACGGCGCTGGATCCCCTCCTGGCCGGCTTCACGGAGCCCGCCGCCCAGCTCCTGGATCCGAACTATCGGGTCGATCCAACGGCGAACTACTATCTGATGGCGGCGCTGGTGCCCGTCTTCACCCTGGGAGCCACCTTCGTCACGGAGCGAATCCTTGAGCCGCGCCTGGGCGAGTACACCGGGGGCGTGGAGGGGGAGGAACAGGAGAACCTCACGGTGCAGGAGCGTCGGGGACTCTGGGCCGCCGGGCTCACCGTCCTGCTCACCCTGGCGGTCATCGCGTGGCTGGCCGTTCCGACCGACGGGGCGCTCCGTGGGGAGGGCGGGGACATCGCACCCTTCCTCTCGTCCATCGTGGCCCTCATGCTCTTCGTCTTCTTCCTGCCCGGCCTGGTCTACGGGATCGTGACCGGAAAGGTGAAGAACGACAGGGATGTGGCGGCCATGACCTCGGAGACCATGTCGTCCATGGGCGCCTACATCGTCCTGGCCTTCGTGGCCGCCCACTTCATCGCCTTCTTCAACTGGTCGAACCTTGGGCTCATCGTGGCCATCAGCGGGGCGAACGGGCTCCAGGCGGTGGGCTTCACCGGGGTCCCCCTGGTGGTGGCCTTCGTCCTGGTCTCGGCCACCATCAACCTCTTCATCGGGAGTGCTTCGGCGAAGTGGGCCATCATGGCACCGGTGTTCGTGCCCATGCTCATGCTCCTGGGATATTCGCCGGAGTTGACCCAGGCGGCGTACCGGATCGGCGACTCGTTCACCAACATCCTGACGCCGCTCCTCCCCTACTATCCCCTGGTGATCATCTTCGCCCAGAAGTACGAGAAGGACATCGGGCTCGGTACCCTGATCTCAGCCATGCTGCCCTACTCCATCGTCTTCGCCCTCCCCTCCATCCCCATGCTCGTCCTCTGGATGGTGTTCGGGCTCCCGCTGGGACCCGGGGCGCCTATGGAGTTCGTGCCGTAGGCTTGGCTTCCGCCGGGTCGCCGAGCGATCGAAGGCGTCGGGCCAGGTCGGCCTGGCGCTCCAGGAGCTTTCGACGGAGGTCCTGACGGCCCTTGAGCAGCAGGATTCTCCGGAGGTCGGTGGCGGCGTTCTGCCACCGGTCTCGGATGGCCAGCGTCATGATTCCCAGGAGGGGGAGGACCAGGAGGGCCGCCAACGCCGGTCGCCATCCCGCCAGCTCCCGAAGGAGGGCGGCCAGAGCCAGGATCCAGCCCCCGCAGGCGGTGGCGCCTCCAAGGACCTTGTAGGTGGCGCGTTTGTCCGGCGGCAGGTGGTACCTGGGTTCGGCCCAGCCCACCAGGCGGTAGGGGAAGAAGAAGACCACGGCGCCCAGGAGGGCCAGAGGCGCAGCCACGCCAAAGAAGAGGGTATTCTTCAGCGTCCAGCGAACGGCCACGGAGGCGGAGGGGACGTGGTGGAGGTCGCGCGGCTCCAGACCCACCGAGTCCAGCACCCGCTTGTGTCGGAGGACGTCGGCCTCCAACTCGGCCTGCTGCTCCGCGTCGCCCCGGATCCGAGCCGTCTCGAGAAGGGTGGCGGTGCGGCGCATACGGGCGAGCCATCGGACCGGGTTGGATGAGCGGGAGCGACCATACTCGGCGTGATGGATGGCCTCGGCTCCCTCCACAATGGGAAAGTCGTCCCAGCTCTCCAGATTCACCGTGACCCGGGACAGCCCGGCATGGATGCGCTGGGTCAACTCACGAACCGCCTCCGTGTCCCCTTCCCCGGCACCGGCCAGGTCGGCCCAGCGAATGGGACGGCCCACCAGGAGGAGCGCTTCGGAGCGGAAGCGCTCCTTCCCCCCACGGAAGGTCAGGCCCACCGGGAGAACCGGAAACTCTCCGAGACCTTCCGCTGCAGCTCCCAGGGCGATCCGAGCGGCCCCGGTCTTGAGCGGTGCCAGGGAGGGTGCCGAGTGGGAGAGGCCCTCCGGGAATACCCCTATGGCATCCCCGCCCCGGAGGGCCTCCCGTGCCGATCCGAACATGCGCAGATTCACGGTGCGCAGTTCCTCGGAGACCCCTGCGGGAGCGGGGTCGCCCCGGCGGTGGACCGGGATGGCCCCGGAGCCCCGGATGAGCCACCCGATGCTCCGCTGCTCGAAGAGGCCGGCGCGGGCCAGCCATCGCACCGGCCGCCGGGCGGCGATGGCCACCAGCGCCGGGTCCAGGAGGGAGTTGGGATGGTTGGCTACCAGGAGGAGGGGACCCGTGCGGGGAACGTCCGAACCGGCCACACTGATGCGGTAATAGGTCCGGGCGGCAAAGGTGGTCAGGCCATGGACGTGGCGGTGGAGCCAGGCGCTGGACACGGAGCGATGGGCTGAAGGTCGGGCCGGACCCGCCTCAGCCCCCTTCCAGGAGCGTTCGGATGGCTGCGGGAGGTTCCAGGGCGCCGGGGTCGGCGTCATTCACCGTGACATCCCGGATCTCCAGGATCTGCTCGATCCCCATGGTGGACTGGACCATCCGGGACGGCAGTACCATCCCGTGGAACTCC
>PWZC01000160.1 GCA_003567615.1 Gemmatimonadota bacterium
CGCTGGTTGGCTCAGGGTGGTGGACGGCGCGATGCCGTCGTTCTGGCAACCAAGGTTTATAACCCGGTCGATCGCAAAGCCAACTTACCCGAGGTCAACAGCGATGGGCGCAGCTTGAGCGCTTACAAAATCCGCAAACACTGTGAGGGCAGTTTACAGCGCTTGCAGACTGCATGGATTGACTTGTACCAGATGCATCACGTCGATCACGAGTGTCCCTGGGACGAAACCTGTTATGCATTTGATGCGTTGGTCAAACAAGGTAAGGTGGTGTATGTTGGCTCGAGCAATTTTGCCGGCTGGGACATCGCCACGGCCTGCCAGGAGGCGAGTAAACGGGGCTTGATGGGTCTGGTCAGTGAGCAGAGTATCTACCACCTCGATAACCGCATGATTGAGCTGGAAGTGATCCCAGCTTGCCGGCACTATGGTCTAGGCTTGATCCCTTGGAGTCCCTTAGCGGGCGGGTTGTTAGGCGGTGCACTCGAGAAATCTCAAACAGGCCGACGCAAGAGTGATGACTTTGAGAAGCAGGTTGCAGAAAAACGTGACCAGCTGGAGCAATATGAATCACTATGCAAGCAAATTGGTCATCCGCCAGGGGAAGTTGCCCTGGCCTGGCTGCTGCACAACCCGGTGGTGACTGCACCTATCATCGGCCCGCGCACAATGGATCAGCTTGAGAGCGCTGTACGGGCAGCCAGTATTGAGTTGGATCAGGAGACGCTGACCAAGTTGGATGAGATTTTCCCCGGCCCGGGCGGTGAAGCACCGATGGCTTACGCGTGGTAGAGCTGATTGTTTGATAGGGGAGAATCAAAACATATATAGTAAAAAGCCCTTTGCTTGATAGGGGCTTTTTTGTATTAAGCGGGCGACGAGATTCGAACTCGCGAATGGTAGCTTGGGAAGCTACTGCCTTACCACTTGGCTACGCCCGCAATTCCACCAAAACACATTTTACCGCGAACCGCTGATTTTGCAACTTAGCAACGCTGGTTTCATGCTTCTCTTTTCTTCATTTGTCGTTGAATTAGCTTCCGGATTTCATCAACCACCACGATTGAGAATGTGACCAATAAGATCAAGCCCCAGTCGGCTAGTCGAAGAGGGGCAGTCTCAAGTGCCTCTTGCATAAATGGCAGGTAGATAACGCCCAGTTGCAGCAGCACTGACCCAGCGATGCCAAGCAACAAATAAGGATTCCTAAAGAATCCAACTTGGAAGATGGACCGTGTTAAAGAGCGGCAGTTATAAGCGTTGAAGACCTGGAATAAGGCGAGGGTGGCAAAGGCTATCGTCTGGGCGACGACTAAATCCCGTCCAGAAGCACGATTAAACATGTACAGTACGCCGGCTGCCATAACAATGGCCACAATGACGACGTTGATGAAGATCTCCTTGTTAATGATCTTGGTGTCAGGCTCTCGGGGAGGATCTTGCATCACTTCTTCTTCTTTGGGTTCCATGGCCAGGGTCACATCAAGAATACCATCTGTCACCAGGTTAATCCAAAGGATATGGAGGGGTTGTAAGATGAGCATGCCGCTAAATATGAGTAGTGAGCTGAACAATGTCAGCACCTCACCGGAGTTCGTTGCCACCAGGAGCTTAACGACTTTGCGGACATTCTGAAAGACAATTCTGCCTTCTTCTACAGCATTAACAATGCTTACAAAATTATCATCTGTCAGAACCATTTCTGCCGTTTCTTTGGTCACATCTGTGCCCGTTATCCCCATCGCGATGCCAATTTCAGCAGTTTGTAACGCTGGAGCATCATTAACACCATCACCAGTCATGGCAACAACGTAACCAAGACGCTGCAGGCTCTCAACCAACCGATGTTTATGACCGGGTGAAACCCGCGCAAATACGTTCACATCTTGAATGGCCTCATCCAATTCATCGTCATCCATTTTTTCGACTTCTGTTCCAGTAATGACCTGACCATCTTCTTCCAAGATACCAATCTCACGAGCAACCGCACGGGCAGTGGTCTGATGATCTCCGGTGGCCATGATGACTCTGATCCCCGCTGTTTTGCATCTTTGGATGGCTTCGGTGACTTCTTCTCTAGGTGGATCCATCATTCCTGAAAGACCAACAAAAACCATATCAACTTCATGGTCGTATTCGAGAATTTCTTTGTGGGTTTCGATTTGATCGCGGGGGATAATTTGAAAAGCAACCCCGAGAACCCGTAAGGCCTGGTTTGCCATTTCATCATTTTTTTTCATAATTTCTTCACGCTGACCATCTGTCAACTCGGTAACTTCTCCATCAATCTGGATGCGTTGGCAGAAGGAGAGTATGGTCTCAGGTGCACCTTTAACAAATGCCCACACCTTGTCATCTTCATGTTTATGAAATGTGGCCATGAATTTATGTTTTGAACTGAATGGCAGTTCGTCAATTCGTTTGTTCTCTTGACCCAGTTTTTCTGCGTGAAAGCCAGCTTTGGCTGCGGCAACAACCAGTGCGGCTTCAGTTGGATCGCCCCGTACATCCCAAGACTCATCGTCATTTTTGCGGTGCGTAAGACGGGCATCATTACATAACCCCCCGATTTTAAGAGCCAGCCTGACATCTGGGTCTTCACAGGGATCAATATTTTCTCCCTGGTGCTCAAATTCTCCTTGTGGGTCGTATCCGCTACCACTGATGCTGATCAACTTCTGCCCCGCATACATCTTTTGGACAGTCATCTTGTTGGTTGTTAATGTGCCCGTTTTGTCAGAACAAATCACACTGGTAGCGCCCAATGTATCAACAGCTGGCAATCGCCGGATGATGGCATTGCGTTTTGCCATCCGATTGACGCCGATTGCCAGGGTAATACTCATCACAGCCGGCAAACCGGCAGGGATCGAAGATACTGCAGTTGCCAGGGCATATAAAGCGATTTCATCTAGCTCTAATGCCACAAGCAGACCGGTAATGACCATGATGACACCGATCACGACGGCAATCACCCCG
>PWZC01000165.1 GCA_003567615.1 Gemmatimonadota bacterium
ACGGACTTCGGCATCTACCGGGCCCTTCAGGGGGGTATCACCACCGTGCGGATC
This sequence comes from Gemmatimonadota bacterium, assembly GCA_003567615.1. Taxonomy (GTDB): domain Bacteria; phylum Gemmatimonadota; class Gemmatimonadetes; order Longimicrobiales; family Gaopeijiaceae; genus PWLA01. The sequence goes on from PWZC01000165.1 coordinate 55, forward strand.
ATGCACGGCAGCTCGAATCCCATCGGGGGCCAGAGCGCCGTCATCAAGCCGCGCTGGGGGGCCCGTACCACCCAGGAGCTTCTGATTCCCGGCGCACCCAAGGCCATCAAGTTCGCCCTGGGTGAGAATGTCACCCGCAAGTCGGCCCAGAACCGGGGCCCCGCGTCCCGATTCCCCGCATCGCGCCCAGGGGTTGAAGCCATCTACGACCAGGCCTTCACCGCCGCCCGCCAGTATCAGGCGCTGTGGGAAGCGTACGAAGCTGATCCGTCCAGCTTCCGGGTACCCCCTCGCCGGGACCTCCGCCTGGAAACGCTGGTGGATGTCCTCGAGGACCGGATCCTGGTCCACGCGCACTCCTATCGGAGTGACGAGATCCTCATGCTCACGCGGATTGCGGACCGCTACGGCTTCACCCTGGACAACTTCACCCATGCCCTCGAGGCATTCCGGGTGGCCGACGAACTGCGGGAGCACGGCGCCGGCGCCTCCATCTTCTCGGACTGGTGGCAGTTCAAGCTGGAAGCCTACGACGCCATCCCCTACAACGCCACGATCCTTGAGAGCCGGGGCGTTCTCACCGCACTGAATTCGGATATCCCCTGGCTCCAGCCCTTCATGAAGTGGGAGATCGCCAAGCCGGTTCAGTATGGCGGCACGGACCGGGAGGCGGCCCTGCGCATGCTCACCCTGAACCCGGCCATCATGTTGGGAGTCGGTGACCGGGTAGGATCCCTGGAGGTGGGGAAGGAAGGCGATGTGGCCATTCTCACGGGGGATCCCTTCGACGCCTACTCGCGCGTGGAGATGACGGTGGTGGACGGGATCGTCTACTACGACTCGAATCGGGAGGAAGAGCTGCGCGGTGAGCCGGTCCTGACCCTCCCGCCCCTTCCGACGGATCGGTATCGCCCCCCGGCCGATGCCGCCCGGGTCACGGGATCGGCCGCTGTTCGCACCGCTGACCTTGCCGACCTCGACCCCATCCACCCCGGCGCCGGGACCGTGGCATTGGTGGGCGGCACCATCCACCCCATCAGTGGAGCGGTCATCGAGGACGGCACCCTGGTCATGGTGGACGGCCGCATCCAGGCCGTGGGTCCCCGGGCTCAGGTAGAGATCCCGACTGGAGCACGGATCGTGGAGTTGGAAGGTCGCCACGTCTACCCCGGCATGATCGATCCACTGACAAATCTCGGGATCTTCGAGTTCGGCCAGGTGGCGCAGGCCACGGACCGGAATGAGATCGGCGACTTCAATCCGCACATTCGTGCGCTAGGCGGCTACAACCCCCACGGACGGGCTCCCGCCGTGGCCCGGGCCCGCGGCGTGACCGCGGCTCTCACCGTGCAGACCGGCGGGATCGTGCAGGGAATGGGATCGGTGGTGCAGTTGGTGGGCGACACCTTCGAGCGGGCAGAGATCCGGGGAACCGGAGCCCTCCTGGTCAACCTGCCTGTACCGGCACAGCCGCCGGGGACCCGTGCATGGGACCAGTTTGCGGACCACGCCCACGGTCGCGAGGTCATCTGGGCCGGCGAAGAGGTGCTGGGAATCGGCCTCATGGCCGGCGGGGTAGGTCACGATCACGACCATGCCCACGATCATGGACACGACCACAGTCATGGACCTCGACCCGTCGCCTTCCACGACGTTGCAGTGGTCCGGAATGCCAACGGAGACCCCCAACCTTCGCTCGAGACCGGTCGCATGGACGAGTTGACCGAGTTCTTCGTCCGGGCACGCGAGTACCAGGCCGCGCCGGCCTCGGTCCGCCGCGGGGACGAGCCCTTCGAAGCCAACGTCTGGGGTGGTGACGAGGTACTCCTCGAGGCCATGCGTCCGGTTCTGGAGGGCGAGATCCCCGTCTTCTTCCGCGCCGACTCGGAGTGGCAGATTCGCCACGTCCTCCTCTTCCTGGAGGAATTCCCCGAACTCGCCGGGGTCCTCGTGGGCGGAGTGGAATCCTTCCTGGTGGCCGATGAGTTGGCGGCACGGGACGTACCGGTAATCCTGACCCGGACCCGCTCACCCACCCCGGACCGCGGTCATCCCGTCACGGCATCCATGAGCAACGCCGCCGTGCTCCACGCAGCCGGGGTCCGCTTCGCATTCTCCACTGACGACTCGTCGGATGTCCGGGTGCTGCCCGAGCATGTCGGGATCGCCGTAGCCCACGGGCTTCCCCGTGAGGTGGGGCTGCAGGCGGTAACCATGCGTCCGGCCGAGCTCCTGGGCCTGGGGGATCTCATGGGTAGCCTGGAGCCGGGCAAGCGGGCCGATCTCCTGATCACGGACGGCGATCCCATCCAGCCGCTGACCCGTCTCGACACCATGTTCATCGGGGGAATCGAGGTGGACCCCCGGGACAACGATCAGCACCGTATGTTCGAGCGGTCCATGGCCCGGCCCTGATCCTCGCCAATTCCCACGCGCGCCGAACCGGACCCACTGGCACGCGTGTCCGACCAGCGGCAGGACGACGCCCCGGCCCCGATCCGGACATGATCCGGGCCGGGGCGTTCCGTCAGAAGGATCCTTCCAGAAGACCCCGCCCCACCCAACTGATGCCGAGCCAGATCAATGCCACCGAGACCACCGTACACACCACATGAGGAGGGTACGTGCGAGCCTCCTCAGGCCGCCGCTTCATCACGCTGACGGGAAGCTGCGCCACCACCGCGGCAAAGATCATGGCGAAGAGGTGGGCGATGACGTGACCCGCCAGGGGCCACCCGGCCACCAGCATGACCAAGCCCACCACGACCTGAAGGTGCAGAAGACCGGCAAAGGCCATCCCCGTAATCCGCATCCCCCGGTCATACCTGCGTTTTCCCAGCCATCCGACAAGCGCATAGGCCAGAGCGATGACCGCCGCCAGCAGGACGAGGTAGCGGAGTCCCGAATGGGTGTGAAGAAGTCC
>PWZC01000058.1 GCA_003567615.1 Gemmatimonadota bacterium
GGAAGGCGGTGAGGTTGTTGTCGGCGTTGAAGTTGATGAGGTACGCCGCCGTGGCGCCGGCATCGGCCTCCACCACGCGACCTGCAGGGTGGACCCGTTCGGCCACCAGATTCATGGGAGCCGACAGGATCTCGGGATCCTCGATCCGCACGGTCTGGGCGTTGAAGAGGGGCCCGAAGGTCCAGCCCACATCGTCGTACGGGCGCGGATCATCGGGGCTGTAGTGCTGCAGGTCCAGGAGCATGTCGGCCCCGCGGGAATAGGGCTGGTCCATGCGGACCACGTAGCTCCCGGCCGGGAAGGTCTGATCCTCAACCGTCGCCGACGAACTCAGGCGGTGCACCTCCATCCCGTGCCGCTGCAGGAGTTCCAGAACCCGGGCCTGTTGTCCGAGGCGGGGGTCGTCACCGGGAAAGACGTACGCGGCGGGCCCCTCCATCCGGGCCTTGGCCACCGACCGCTTGCTCTTGGTCCAGAAGTTCTGGAGGTAGTACTGCCGCTCGATCGCCACTTCGTTGAGGGCGATGAGGAGGGCACTCTGCTGCAGGTTCACATTGTTCCGGATGGACCAGACCACCTCGGGGAGCGGCGTGTTGGGTCGGTGCCACGCCCGGTCCACATTCGTGCGGAGCACGTAGTCCGAAGCATTCCGCGCCGCCTGGGTCTCGTAGAAGCGCCCGATGGAATTGTGGATGTGGGCCACCCAGAACATGTAGTTGGGGCCCCAGCCGTCGTAGAAGTCCCCGGTGTAGACCCCTGGGACCCCGAACGCCCCCATGTCCTGCACCTCCCGGTGGGCCAGCCGGTTCCACTCGGAGATGGTCATGGGGTCGATCCAGGCGTTGTACGGTCCACGCCCCGTGGAGGTGTAGAGGTAAGACGCCGACTCGTGAAGATCGTGCACCACCAGGGGGTGATACTCCAGGTAGGTCCCCACCACGGCGTTGGACAGGTTCAACGAAAGCGCCATCCCGTCCCGATTCGCCGAGTGATAGACGTACTGGCCCCAGTAGATGGTGCGGTTGGGGTTGGGCCCGTCGGGGTTCACCCGGGGCGCCATGTGGACGTCCACCACCTTGTTGTGCCCGTCCGGCGAGACGATGGGCGTGATCATGACGATGAGGTTGTCCCGGATGTCCCGGACGAACTCGCTCTCGTCCACCACCAGTCGGTACGCCAGCTCCATGAGCATCTGGGGCGAGCCGGTCTCGGACGGGTGAATGGCTCCGGTGGCCCAGTACATGGGCTTCACGGTGCTGATGATCTCCGCCGCCTCGGCCTCCGAGGTCCCCCGGGGATCGGCCAGTCTGGCCATGAGCTCCTTGTGGGTATCCAGATCCCGGAGGGTGGCCTCGTCAGAGATGATCATGAGAAGGATGTCCGATCCCTCCTCGTCCTGACCGATGGTCACGATCCGGGCTCGGGGTGAGGCGGCCGCGATCGCTTCCAGGTACGAATAGATCTCATGGGTGTGGTGGAGGACATCTCGCGTCCCGGCAATCACACCCAGGTGGTCCAGGGGCGTGGGGACGGTCTCCGACACCGGAAGGTGATCCACAAGGGGGGTGAGGAAGAAGTCCTCGGTGGTGAATTCGTGGATCAACGCCGTATAGGCTTCATCGATGGGCTGGGCGTGGACCCGCTCCTGGGCCTGAACAGCCAGGGGTGCCAGCGCGGCCAGGACCAGGGGGAATGCCATGGCAAGGCCACGGCGGCGAACTCGTTGGGGCATGGTACGACTCCTTCCGATGGGAACCCCTCCCCACCCGCCGACCCCGAACGGGAACGGATGGCGCGGTGGAGATGACTGGATCGTGGGACAACGTGGTTCCCATCATGGAGGGCGGGGGCAGAGGTGTCAAACGAGCCCCTGTCCCTCCGACGTCAGCGGAAGTACTCCCGGACGAAGCGTTCCTGCAGGAGGTAGACGAAGCGGGGCGCCAGGGGAGGCAGGTTCGCCACGTCATTGAACCGGCTGTCGTACCCCCAGTCGCGTTGGGGCGCGGTGTAGTGCCCGCCGTGGTTCCATGGGCCGCTGGATCGCAGGGGACGATCCAGACTCACGAAGGACCCACGATACCTCAGGGTCACGCCACCACCCCACGTCTCATGGAGGGTCGGGTAGTTCTCGAGCCCCCCGTTGTAGGCACCGCCCCGCCCCCCGGCCCCCTCCTGGTTGCCGGTGGTCTGCGTGCCACTCAGAAAGGCGGAGTTGACGACCGTGGGAGTGGCCTGCTGCCGGGCATTCCAATGCCACTCCCAGACCGAGGCGTGGTTGTTGGAGAGGATATGGACGGCGTCGGCCATGACGGCGGCCGGGCGCCAGTCCGCATCCAGATTGTAGTCCCCCTGGATGAAGACCGACTGGTCGCTGATGACCGTGAGTCCCAGGATGTCGGGTGGTGGGGGAGCCGCGTCCCACGGAGCGGGCTGGAACGGGCTGGCGCCCAGGATGGCCCCGTTCCTCAGCCGAACCCCGTACCCTGAGGAGGGATCGTTGGAATCGGGTCCCAACACCGTCAGGTACCACACGAGACCGCCGCTGGAGGTGTCGTCGAGGCGTCGCTCGGAACTGGGACCGTCATTGAAGAGATCCGGCTCCCGGTGCAGGCAGTTCATGAGCTCACGCACATCCACCTCCACCAGGACGCGTCGGGCGTTTCGCGCTCCGGCGTTCCCCTGGGACTCCCGGCGATCGCGGAAGCTGTTGGACCACTCCACCGCACGGCTCTCAGTGGGGGAGAGTTCCGGGAAATGCATCCCCCCGGACGAACCGGGGTGAGCGTCGTGGAGCGCCGCATAGGGGCGCTGATCGGGGGGCAGGAGAGCCGCGCACGCCGGCGATTCGTTCAGGATCTGGGTCAGCGCCTCATTGGCGGTGATCCCATCCCGGCCGCCGGTGAAGACCCGATTCGGCACCATGAGCCGCCACTCCGAGGCATCGGCGCTCCGGATATCCAGGGCCAC
>PWZC01000149.1 GCA_003567615.1 Gemmatimonadota bacterium
AGACCGCCCCTTGCCTTTTCGCCGGGTTTTGGTACTGGTGGCCATCTGCTGATCTATCTCCTTCCATCCCGTGAATTTCCGGTAGGACAACCGAGCGTCTGAAGACGTCCAGAAGCCCGGCATTTTCGATCCAGGATGCTACCCGGTGCGGACGCCGGGGATCCGCAGCCCTTCAAGGTAGGATCGAGACCTCACCGCGTCCAGAGTCCTGAGGTTCCTAAACGGCCGGCACGGGCGTGTTCCCGAGGCATCCCCGTGACAGGTCCCCTGGTGGATGGCGTCCGTCACTCCTCGTCCAGCAGTGCCATGAAGGTCTCGGTCGCAAGGCTCCGCCGCTCCAATGTGAAGACCCGGAGGACACGGGTCGTGCGGTACAGCTCCCGGGCCACCAGTGGAAGGTCGATGAGACCGCGGAGCCCATGCTCTCCCATTCGCTCTACACGACCGCTCCGTCTGAGCACCAGAAGATCCAGATCCAGCATTCTCCGCTTGGACGGGTAATCCACCATGACCTCTCCCGGGGGCAGAGCCAACTGGTCGGCCAGCGCATCCTCCAGCGTCCGTCGCCGCGATCCCTGTCGGGAAAGCCATTCCGGCAACTGCACGCCCTCCATTTCGGCGGCCCCGATCTCGAGCGCCCTCTTGGGGAGACGACGGTTCCGGAGCGAGGGGATCCACCGACGGCCGATGCGGGCCGCCTCTCCTCCGGTGGCCTCGCTTCGGCGGCGGATCTCCCCCAACAGCTCCTCATCCGTGGGCCCGACCAACTCACCCGGATCCATCAACTCCCAACGCACCGCCTCTTCCACGATGCGCTTGTAGAGCGCCGTAGCGGCGCGCACGGCGTGGTGCCAGTAGACGTTCCGGAACATCTGGTACTTCGCGAAGAGCAGTGACTCCAGCGCACTCACGGCCTTCTCGTGGACGCCCACCTCCAACCCACCCCCCTCGGGAGCTTCCAGAACCACCAGTCCCTGCAGGAGCCGGTCCACATCCACTTCCCCGTAGGGCACTCCACAGAAGCGGGCGTCCCGTCGGAGATACTCCATCTTGTCCAGATCCAGGCTCCCGCTCACCAGCCCGCGGAGCGGATCACCACCACGTCCCTGGATCAGCTCGTGGATGCGGGCCGCCGCATCATCTCCCAGCGGACTCATGGCCTCCCGCAGCTCCTCCGACTGGAAGAAGCGGGCGCTCACCGCCTCATGATCGCCCGGCAGCCGGTCCGACTCGAGCTCTTCCAGGGCATGGGAGAAGGCGTAGTGTCCGATGTCGTGGAGAAGAGCCGCATAGGGGATCAGATCGGTCTCCGCATCCCGGGCACGGACGCGCTCGTCCGTCTCTCCCAGGATGCGGAGGGCCGTCCGAGCCAGATGATAGACCCCGAGGGCGTGATCGAATCGGGTATGGGTAGCCCCCGGATAGACCAGGTGCGCGAACCCGAGCTGCCGGATGTACCGGAGTCGCTGGAACGCCGGCGTATCCACGATCCGGATCGCCACCGGATCCAGACGGATCGTATTCCACATGGGATCCCTGACGATCTGGACCTGACTGCTCGAGCCGGACGGTGGAACGGGCTGGTACGACGAAGAGGTTGTCATAGCTGTGAATGTACGGCCCCCGGCGGGCGATGCCATGTTCGCCGGGGACGAAGGCAGTGGACGACGTGCGGACACTTGCCACCCAGGATACTTCCGCCTAGCTTCGACTCCCGAACAGAAGGCGAAACCCTCCGCTCCACGACGGATGGCGACGTGGACCCGCTCAAGCGCCTCAGCCCATTCCGAGACCACCCTCTCCGCCGAGAGGTCCAGGAGGCGGCCGAGAATCGTCCCGGCGTCTATCGGTTCCTCGGACCCCGGGGAGAGGTGCTCTATGTGGGGAAGTCGGTCCGGGTGCGCACACGTCTCCTCTCCTACTTTCGCCGCGAGGCGGAGGGCGGAAAGGAGGTGGAGCTCCTACGGGTGGCCCGGGCCGTCCGCTGGGAATACCTGCCCACCGAATTCGAGGCTCTGGTCCGGGAACTCCGGCTCATCCGGGCGCTCCGGCCTCGCTTCAATGTCCGCCATCGCCGGGATCGGCGCTACGCGTGGATTCGAATCACCCGGGAAGCCGCGCCACGCCTGGTGGCGACTCGACGCCCCAGACCCGATGGAAGCCTTCACTTTGGACCCTTCCCGGCCCCCAGGCGCCTCACGGGACTCCTCTCCGAACTGGCTGCCGAGGTGGGTGTCCGGGACTGTCCGGCGGCGACCCCCATGCACTTCTCCGACCAGATGGATCTACTGACTCCGGAGCGAACCCCGGGCTGCATCCGTGCCGAACTGGGAAGCTGCCCCGGTCCCTGCGCGGGGCTGTGCGACAGCGGCAGGTACGGGGAGCGGGTGGACGAGGCCCGGGCCTTCCTGGAGGGTCGTTCCACCCGGATCCTGGATGACCTGGCCGAGCGCATGGGCAAGGCCGTCGCGAGGAGGGATTTCGAGGGAGCCGCCCGCCTCAGGGACCGGCGGACCCGACTCGAACGACTTCAGACCGACGTACTGGAATTCGGTCGATTCCTGCAAAGCCTCCACTTCGTCTACCACCCGTCCACCCCGGATGAAGCGCCTCCCGGGGAGGCCCCCAGTACCTGTGTGATTCTCCGCGGCCAACTTCGGGTCACCCTTCCGGGGCCAACCCCCTCGCTGGACCCGGACGAGCCGGCGGGGCGAGCGGTACGACAACTTCTGCTCGAGCCTCCGCCTCCGCCCCATCACCGGGGAGCCCAGGACTGGGAAGAACTCTTCCTCCTGGCCCGTTGGTTCCGCCGACGGCCGGAGGAGCTCAGCCGGACGCGGCCGTTGGAGAGCCTGGTCAGGAGCCGGCCATCTCCCGGATGATTTGGAATTCCTCCGGCTCCACCGGCTGAACCGAAAGGCGCATCCTCTTGACCAGCGTCATCTCCTGCAGGTCCGGGTTGTC
>PWZC01000291.1 GCA_003567615.1 Gemmatimonadota bacterium
ACGGGCTCACCAACGCCATGGCGAGCGAGATGCTGGAGATCACGCCCTCCGACGGCGGCGATCCCATCACGGCGCTGGCGCTGAACCTGGAAGAGGACAACATCGGGGCCGTGATCATGGGAGACTGGACCCGTCTCCACGAGGGCGACGAGGTCCGACGGACCGGACGGGTCCTGGAGGTCGCCACCGGGTCCGGGTACCTGGGACGGGTGGTGGACCCGCTGGGCGAGCCCGCCGACGGGAAGGGCCCCATCGAGCCGCTGGAAGATCGGCGTCAGATCGACGTGGTGGCCCCCGGGATCGTGAAGCGGCAGCCGGTGGGGGAGCCGCTCCAGACCGGGATCAAGGCCATCGACAGCATGATCCCCATTGGCCGCGGGCAGCGGGAGCTCATCATCGGCGACCGCTCCACCGGGAAGACGGCCATCGCCGTCGACGCCATCATCAACCAGAAGGGCCAGGGTGTCATCTGCGTCTACTGCGCCATTGGGCAGCGGGCCGGGAAGGTGGCTTCCGTGGTGGAGACGCTCCGGGAGGCCGGGGCGCTCGACTACACCATCGTGGTGGCGGCCAACGCCGCCGACCCGGCGCCCATGCAGTACATCGCGCCCTACACCGCCACGGCGCTGGCCGAGCACTTCATGTGGCAGGGCAAGCCCACCCTGGTGGTCTACGACGACCTGACCAAGCAGGCTCAGGCCTACCGTCAGCTCTCCCTGATCCTCCGGCGGCCCCCGGGCCGTGAGGCGTACCCCGGCGACGTCTTCTACCTCCACTCCCGGCTCCTGGAGCGGGCGGCGAAGCTCTCCGACGAGCACGGCGGCGGGTCCCTGACGGCGCTGCCCATCATCGAGACCCAGGCGGGGGACGTCTCGGCGTACATCCCCACCAATGTGATCTCCATCACCGACGGGCAGATCTTCCTGGAGCCGGACCTCTTCTACTCCGGCGTGCGGCCTGCCGTGAACGTGGGAATCTCCGTCTCCCGCGTGGGCGGCTCGGCGCAGGTGAAGGCCATGAAGAAGGTGGCCGGTCGCCTCCGCCTGGACCTGGCCCAGTACCGGGAGCTCGAGGCCTTCGCCCAGTTCGGATCCGACCTGGACGCCGCCACCCAGCGCCAGCTGGCCCGGGGCGCGCGGACGGTGGAGATCCTGAAGCAGGGCCAGTATCAGCCCCTCCCGGTGGAGGAGCAGATCGCCGTCATCTACGCCGTGATCAACGGCTATCTGGACCAGTTTCCCGTGGAGCGTGTTCGGGAATGGGAGGGCGATTTCCTGGCTGATCTCCGTGCCCGGAAGGCCGACCTCCTCGGTGACATCAGGGATCAGAAGGCCCTGAGCGCCGAGCTGGAGGGCGGCCTGAAGGAGGCCATCAACTCCTTCAACGAGACGTTCAAGGCCAAGATCGAGGGGTGACCGTCGGTGGCGGGCCGGTTGGCTTCAACCCCTGCCTCCGCTGATTTCCTCCCCCGCTGATCCTTCTCCTGAGGAGAGCGACGCACGGTGTCAAAGTCCCGCGAGTTCAAACGGCGGATCCGCTCCGTCGACAACACCCGGCAGATCACCCGCACCATGGAGATGGTGGCCACCTCCAAGCTGAAGCGGTGCTCGGACCGGGTGCACGCGTCCAGTCCGTACGGAGACGCGCTGGAAGAGATCGTGCGATCTCTCTACGATCCGGAGTTGGCGGGACGCTTCCCCCTCATGCGGCGACCGTCCGAGATCCGGAGGGTGGCGGTTCTCCTCCTCACCGCCAACCGGGGGCTGGCCGGGGCCTTCAATGTGAACCTCATCCGGATGGCGCGGGAGGTCATGGCGCAGGCCGAGGAGAAGGGGCAGGAGGTGGAACTCCACGTCGTGGGGAAGAAGGGCATCACCTTCTTCCGCTTCCAGGGTGTGGAGATGGCCTCCACCGACACGAGCCTCGACGACTACCCCTCCCCAGAAGATGCGGCCCGGCTTGTGGAAGGGCTCCGGGAGAGCTTCGAAGAGGGTCGCATCGATCAGCTCATCGTGGTGGGGTCCGAGTTTCGCTCGGCCCTCTCCACCCCGCCCCGGGCTCGGCAGATTCTACCCATCGAGCCGCCGGAGGGGGATGTGGTCCCCCCGGAGAACTACATCCTCTCGCCATCGGCCGACGTGATGCTGAGCCGGCTCCTTCCCCTCTACGTGCGCAACCGGATCTTCCGCGCACTGGTGGAGAATGCCGCCGCCGAGCAGGGCGCTCGCCGCACGGCGATGAAGAACGCCACCGACAACGCCACGGATCTGCTGGGCGATCTCCGGCGCAGCTACAACCGGGTGCGACAGGCCCAGATCACGCAGGAGATCGCGGAGATCGTGGGCGGCGCGGCCGCTTTTGAATGAGAACCATCATCCCCTGAGCATGCTCCACCATGGCTGACAACAATATCGGAACGATCGTGCAGGTCATCGGACCTGTACTGGACGTCGAATTCACTCCTGAGAACCTTCCGGACATCTACAACGCGCTCCGCGTGCAGGCGGACGGGCCAGGGGGCGAAAAGCTCGACGTGGTGGCCGAGGTGCAGCAGCACATCGGGCGGGGCCAGGTCCGGGCCGTGGCCATGTCTTCCACCGACGGCCTTGTCCGGGGGATGGATGCCGTGGACACCGGATCGGCCATCACCGTGCCCGTAGGTGAGGCGGCGCTGGGCCGGATCCTGAACGTGCTGGGCGAGCCGGTGGACGAGGGCGGCCCGGTGGGCGGGGATGATGCCGACAAGGTCGAGCGCTGGCCCATCCACCGCCTGGCTCCGACGCTGGACAAGCTCGAGCCCAAGACGGAGATCTTCGAGACGGGGATCAAGGTCATCGACCTCCTGGCGCCCTATGTGAAGGGCGGAAAGACCGGCCTCTTCGGCGGTGCCGGGGTGGGGAAGACCGTGATCATCCAGGAGCTCATCAACAACATCGCCCTGGAGCACGGGGGGCG
>PWZC01000141.1 GCA_003567615.1 Gemmatimonadota bacterium
GGGCCAGGGAACGGGGCGACCTGGATCTCCTCTTCACCGATGTGATCATGCCCGGCGGGATGAGATGAATGGGGCCGAGTTGGCTCGGGAGGTCCGAACGCTTCGCCCACGGCTCCCGGTCCTCTTCACCTCGGACTGGCTCCCCGCGGAGAACCCGTCCCATCCTATCCCCGGATCGCCACCCCCCGCCTCCGAGCCGCCCGGAGGCGCTCCGCTGCCAGGTCGGTGGCCGGGTGACCGATCCCCTCCCGGGACTCCTCTCCCGTTTCCAGGTTCGGGTTCTCGATGCACCCGAGTCCGGATTCCACCGCCGAACGGAATCCCATTGCCACAGTCTCGATCCCGTCCCGTACCGCCTCCACGAACCAGGGCCGCGGCGCTTCGGGGCGGAGGAATCCCGCCAGGGCGTCCCGGCGATGGTGCGTCCGGGTGACCCTCCCCAGGAAGGTGTGGGGCGGGGGAGCCCCCGGCGGGAGGCTTGGATGCAGGGGGAGGAGTGACAGGGTCCGGGGCCACCAGCGGGTCAGGCGGGTGGCCCGAACGTGGTGCTGGGTGAGGGAGGACGGGTCCCACTCGAGATCGTAGGTCTCGGCCAGAGCCCGGATCAGATGTCTCACCCGACCGCTCATCGGGAAGAACGGCCGGCCGGGAGGCTGTGGGAGGTCGGGCTCCCGGCGGAGGATGGCCACATCCACCCCTACCTCAAGGCTCACGTGGGTCCCCACGTCCTCCATGGCGTCGACCCGGCGGCTCCGGTCGCCGTGGAGCCGCTCCCCCACGGCCCGACCCACCACAGGGTGGATCTCCACATCCGCCAGGAGGTGGCTGGCCCACCCCCACGCGAAGGCTTCCTCCTGGGCGCTCCCGGCGGTCCGGAGAAGGGCTCGCGCCAGATCACCGGGACGGACATAGTGGGCCAGTTCCGAGACCAGACGATGAGTCCCCGGAATGAAGCCTACGTCCGGTGCCATGGCCCCATGGAGAAACGCCTCCTCCACCCCGGGACGGGAGAGGCTCACAGGGGCCCGGGCGGGGGTGTCCCGCCACTCCCCCAGGACGCGGCCGGCAACGGCCATGTGGACGGTGGCACAGGGCATGGGTATCTCCGGGGATGTGGAACCCCAACCGGTGGTGCGGGATCCAGGGCCGCCGGGAATCCCGGGGCGACGCGGCTCCAGGGTGTCCACCTTCTCCTCGATTCCTTAGTTTAGAATGCTGTAGGCTTAAGGGATGATCACCCTCCCTTAAGAGAATCTTTGCAGCGTGCCAGCCGCGCTCATCGCAACGCATCGAACCACCGCATCGACGAAGGGGAAAGTCCGTGGCCCATCAGAGAAAAGACCCGTTCGGCGCCCTCGTGTCCCTGGACCTCCCCGAGGGCCGGACCTCACTATACCGCCTCTCCCGTCTGGAGGAGCAGGGAATCGCATCCATCGATCGCCTGCCCTTCTCCATCCGGATCCTCCTGGAGAATGTCCTCCGGAACGCCGGTGAGGGGTACGTCACCGCCGAGGACGTGGAGAAGGTGGCCGCGTGGAGCCCCACCAACGCCGGAGCCAACATCCCCTTCCTGCCGAGCCGCGTCGTCCTCCAGGACTTCACCGGCGTCCCGGCCGTGGTGGACCTGGCCGCCATGCGCGCGAGCCTCCACCAGATGGGCGGCGACCCGGCCCGGATCAATCCCCAGGTCCCCGCCGACATGGTCATCGACCACTCGGTGCAGGTGGACTACTTCGGTTCGGCCGATGCCTACCGCCTGAACGTGGAGCGGGAGATGGAGCGCAACCGGGAGCGCTACCAGCTCCTGCGCTGGAGCCAGCATGCGTTCGAGGATTTCCGGGTGGTGCCGCCGGGGACGGGTATCGTCCATCAGGTGAACCTGGAGTACCTGGCACAGGTGGTGCACCGGCGCTCCGAGAGCGGTCTGGATCTGGCCTACCCGGATACCCTGGTGGGCACCGACTCCCACACCACCATGATCAACGGTCTGGGGGTGGTCGGCTGGGGCGTAGGGGGCATCGAGGCCGAGGCTGTTCTCCTGGGTCAGCCCTACTACATGCTCCTGCCCGAGGTGGTGGGGGTGAAGATCTCCGGCGCCCTTCCCGAAGGAGCCACCGCCACGGACCTGGTCCTCCGGGTCACCGAGATGCTTCGGGCCCACGGGGTGGTGGGACGCTTCGTGGAGTTCTACGGGACCGGCCTCTCCTCCCTTCCCCTCCCGGACCGGGCCACCATCGCCAACATGTCCCCGGAGTACGGGGCGACCATCGGGTTCTTCCCCGTGGATGCCGAAGCGCTTCGCTACCTGGAGGGCACGGGCCGCTCGCCGGAGCTGGTGAAGCGAGTGGAGGAGGTCTCCCGGGCCATGGGCCTCTTCCGCACCGACGAGACCCCGGACCCCGAGTACACGGTGGCGCTGGAGTTGGACCTGGGGAGTATCGAGCCCTCGGTGGCCGGCCCCCGGCGCCCCCAGGACCGGATCACCCTGGCGGATCTGAGGCCCTCCTTCGGGCGGGACCTTCCGGGACTGCTGCCCCAGGGATTCTCCCTCCCCTCCGCCGAAGAGGCCGATCCCGGCTCCACCGGCGATTCGTGGGCGGGAGAGGGTGGTGGAAGCCCGATGGTCACGGCGGAAGGGGGCTCGGCGCCGGAGCCGGCGCCGGCCACCGGCGGATCCGTCCATTCGGCGGTGATGGATGCCGGCGAGGCAGGGGGTCCGCGGACGGCTCGGATCGAGATGGACGGGCAGCCCATGTCCATCTCGGACGGGAGCATCGTGATTGCCGCCATCACCTCGTGCACCAACACCTCGAACCCTTCGGTCATGGTGGGCGCGGGGCTTCTGGCCCGGAAGGCGGTGGAACGGGGACTTCAGGTGAAGCCCTGGGTGAAGACCTCCATGGCACCGGGCTCCAAGGTGGTGACGGACTACCTGAAGAATTCCGGCGTGCTCCCGTACCTGGAGAAGCTCCACTTCGATGTGGTGGGCTACGGCTGCACCACCTGCATCGGGAATTCCGGGCCCCTACCCGAGCCCATTGCCCAGGCGGTTCAGGAGAAGGGGCTGGTGGTCTCGTCCATCCTCTCCGGAAACCGGAACTTCGAGGCCCGCATCCACCCCCTGGTTCGGGCCAACTACCTGGCCTCCCCCATGCTGGTGGTGGCCTTTGCCCTGGTGGGGCGCATCGACGTGGATCTCCTCACCGAGCCCCTGGGCACGGGGTCGGACGGCGAGCCGGTGTACCTGCGGGACATCTGGCCCAGCCAGAAGGAGATCCGCGACACCATCCGGACCTCTCTCAAGCCCGAGATGTACCGGGAGCGCTACGCCGAGGTTTTCGAGGGCGATGAGCTCTGGAAGGCCCTCCCCCTCCCCGAGGGCGACGTCTCCCTCTTCGACTGGGATGAGGACTCCACCTACGTCCGGAATCCCCCCTTCTTCCAGAACATGGATCTGGAGCTTCCCCCGCCGTCCGATGTTCGCGGTGCGCGGGTACTGGCGCTTCTGGGCGACAGCGTGACCACCGATCACATCTCACCGGCCGGGGCTATCCCCAAGGACGAGCCTGCGGGGCGGTACCTTCAGGGCCACGGCATCAAGCCATGGGAATTCAACACCTTCGGCTCTCGACGGGGGAATCACGAGGTCATGATGCGGGGAACGTTCGGCAATGTCCGCATCCGGAACCTCCTCCTGGACGGGAAGGAAGGGGGATACACCAAGCGCTTCCCCGACGGTTAGGTCATGCCCATCTACGACGCATCCATGGCCTATCAGGCCGAGGGCACGCCCCTGGTGGTGCTCTCCGGGTCCGAGTACGGAGCCGGATCGTCCCGGGACTGGGCCGCCAAGGGCACCTCGCTTCTGGGGGTGAGGGCGGTCATCGCCACGTCCTACGAGCGGATCCACCGGTCGAACCTGGTGGGGATGGGCGTGCTTCCCCTCCAGTTCCCCGAGGGCGAGAGTGCGGCGTCGCTGGGGCTCGACGGGTCCGAGGTATTCGACATCGAGGGGATCGCCCAGGGGCTCGCGCCCAATGGAACCGTGACGGTGCGTGCCACGAAGGACTCGGGCCAGGTGGTGGAATTCCAGGCCGCCGTCCGCCTGGATTCGGATGTGGATCTGGAGTACTACCGGAATGGCGGGATCCTCCACACGGTGCTACGGAAGATGGGGAAGGGCGAGATGTAGCGCCGCACCTCTCGGGGGTGCGGGTCCAGGGTTCGGGCCCTCTTTCACTGACGGGTGCACGCGTCAGTGAAAGAGGGCCCGGTCCAGTTCGGCCAGGAAGAAGCGGAATTCGTCCTCGGCCCCCAGGCGCCAGCCCGCCTCCATGGCGGCCGGCAGGGTGTATCCGCCGGCGGAGAAGTCACCGGCCATTTCCACCGCGAAGAGATCGTACCCCGCCGTCCGTCCCTCCTCGGCATCCTCGGCCCAGCGGAGCGCTTCCACACGCAAGGGCCGGCCCTCAGGATCCACCTGCAGAACCGCCTCCACCACCTCCGAGTCCACAGGGAAGTAGAAGCGGGCTCGATTCTGGTCCACCCCTTCCCAGCGCAGCCCTTCGGGGGCGTAGGGAGACCCGGGGATCAGGGTGGCCGGGACCATAACCGCCTCCATCCCGAGTCGTCCGGCCGCCGAACGGGTCACACCCTCCCCTTCGGTCCGCACCACCGGAACGAACCCGAAGAGTTCCCACCGCATCTCACCGGTCCCATCGCTGTAGCGGTCGAAGCCTCGGATCCGGGCCAGCCCGCCCCCGGCCACCGCCAGCCAGATGAAGCCGTGGGGCGGCGCCAGGATCTGCCGGGCTTCCAGGGACAGGGGCTCGTCGTCCGGAACCAGGGCCAGGAATCCGGTCATGTCCAACTCCACCGCTCCTGCCAGCGGTGTCCCCGGCGCGATGGCGTGGAGGAAGAAACGCTGGGCCGGCTCGGGCAGGTCGGCCACCATGGCCGGGTCGAAGCGGACTTCGGGTACTCCATCGCCCACATCCTGAAGGGCGAGCCAGACCCGGTCGAGCTCCGCGTCCCCTGCCCCGCAGGCAGTCAATGGGAGGAGAAGGAAGAGCCCAGCGAGTGCAGCGGGGCGGCGACGGCGACGGTGGCCGCCACGGACCGGGGAATTCGTCCCCCCCGGTCGCGAGGGCCGGGGGGGCGGAGGGGGCAAGGGTGAAGAAGGCATGGGCGGTGTGAAAAGCCGTGAGTTCTCGAAGGCTGGACCCTATACTTGATCCACTGGGAACGGGAGGGCCCTTCTCCGGCCACGACTCGGTGCGGGACGGTGGACGGGGATGGGACCCTTCCTGCTACCACCAAGATAGCCGGACCCGGCCTCCTGAGGACCCGTCCATGCGCCCCTTCCCCCTTTTGTTGTCCTTCGTCCTTCGTCGTCTCCGGCCAGGGCGGGTGCCGGCGGCCGTCTTTTCGTCCATCATGATCCTGGGGTTCACTGCCGGCTGCCTGGCCCATACCCCGCCCATGAGTCTTCCGGACGGACGACCGAACCCGGACGGCATCGCCACCCTGGAAGCGGTGGAGATCGGAGGGGTGGAGCAGTGGATCCTCATCCGGGGACGCCGAGCCGATGCGCCGGTCCTCCTCCGCCTCCACGGCGGCCCCGGAGCGGCGGACATGCCGGTGACCCGTCACTTCACAGGGGCGCTGGAAGATCACTTCGTGGTGGTGAGCTGGGACCAGCGGGGTGCGGGGAAGTCCAATCCCCGGCACTTCGATGCCGAAACCATGAGCTTCGAACGATTCATCGAGGACGGTCACGAACTCACCCGATACCTCAAGGACCGCTTCGGCCACGACCGGATCTTCCTCATGGGCCACTCGTGGGGAACCCAACTGGGTCTCCGGCTCATCCAGCGATATCCCGGAGATTACGCCGGCTACATCGGGATCAGTCAATCGGTGGACCAGCGGAGAGCGGTTGTGCTGGCCCACCGGTGGCTGAGCGAGCGCATCGCCGAGGCGGAGGACGAGACCACGGCCCGGGACCTGGCCCTGCTTGGGGACCCTCCCTATCGGGACCACGGGGACTTCGTCGCCTTCGTGGGGCTCCTGGACCGGTACGGAGCCAACATGGACGTGGGGTTTGGAACCCTGGCGTGGGTGGCGGTGACCGCCCCCGAGTACTCGGCCCGGGACCTCCTTCGGTGGCTTCGGGGAGCCAGGCGAGGGAGTGGACCCATGTGGGACGAGCCGGCGTACCGGGACTTCAATGCGTTGGCCGACGCTCCCGAACTGGAAGTGCCCAGCCACTTCCTCATGGGGGCCAGGGACCGAAACACCCCCCTGGCGCTCGCCCAGGAGTACCGGGATGCACTGGGGGATCCCGAGGTGGCGCGGGTGGTGATCTTCCATGACTCGGGGCACGTCCCCTTCATGGCCGAACCGGAGCGGTTCAACCGGGAGGTGGTGAGAGCATTCCTGGATCCCGAGGTGCTTGAGCGGGTGGAGGATGCAGGCCGCCCTTCCACGAGTTGGGCCGGGCTCCCCTTCGTTTTCTACACACCCGAGACCGGTGTGGCCGGTGGCGTCTTCGGAGGGGGGTATCGCCGACTCGCTCCCGAGCTGCCCGCCTCCTCGGTGGAGACGGCCTTCACCGTCACCGCCCGGAGGCAGTACGTGCTGGAGGTCTTCCCATCGCTTCACCTTCCCGGAGGCATGCGATTCGATGGGACCGTGCAGGCCCAGGAGTACCCGGATCGATTCTACGGCGTGGGGCCGAAGTCAGGGGGAGTGGAGGAGGACTTCACAACCCGCACCCTGTCGGCGCGGACTCGCCTCCAGTGGGAGGTCCTGCCGGGACTGAGGATGGGCCCCCAGGCGACCCTCCGTTGGGAGCGACTCACGGAGGTCGAGCCTGGCAGCACCCTGGAGGATGGCCTTCTGGCCGGGATCCGGCCCGGGGTGAGATCGGGCCGGTGGGTCGGGATCGGATTCCTGGTCACCCAGGATTCCCGGAATCACATCCTCAACCCCAGGTCGGGTGGGTACATGGAACTCTCGTTCGCGGGGCGCCCCGGCTTTCTGGGAAGCACCACCGACTACGGCATCCTGACCGCTGAGGTCCGGCGTTTCCACCCGGTGGGATCCGGGGGGACGGTGGGGATTCAGGCCGTCCTCGCCCGAGCCACCGGTGAGGTGCCTCCCCTCCTCCTTCCTGCGCTGGGCGGACGCGCCCAACTTCGAGGCTACCCGGCCGGAGGACTCAGGGATCGGGCTCTGGCCGCGGCTCAGCTCGAATGGCGGACGCCCCTTTGGGGACGTTTGAACGGCGCCCTTTTCGCCGAGGTCGGTCAGGTCGCACCGGGCTTGCGCCGTCTGGACCCGGGAGATGCCGCGGTGGCGGCAGGAGGAGGACTGCGGTTCATACTGGGTGCTGGAGCGCCCATCCGCGTGGACCTGGCCCGCGGTCGAAGGGGCACAGGCCTCTACATGACCATCGGTCACCCGTTCTGACGCGCGCAAGTTACCGGAGCGGCCCGATCTCCTCTCGGAGGGCCATGGGACGGTCCAGAACCTCCTTCAGCACCACGGCCTTTCGCAGGTCGTCGACGCTTCCGGTTTCGAGAAGCCGAGTATAGGGCGTTCCGGCCCCCCCACGCGCCCTTCCGCGGGGTCTGGCCAGGTCCTCGTCATCGCCTGAAGACAAGGGAGACGAAACTTCGGTGAGATCCCCCTTGGAGATGTCCTCCAGCTTGCCCCAGGGCTCTTCCAGATGCCCGAAGACCTCCTTCTCCGAAGCCTCCACGGCCGCCGTCCACCCGGCCGACCCCTCTTCGCGCTGATCGACCCCCTCCATCCAACGGGACGAGCGACGCGTCATGACCTCCGGTTCCGGAACGGCTTCCGGTCGTCCCTCCCGGGTCGACGTAGACATCCGGTCACCTGGCGTCGGCACCGGAATCCGGGACCCGGGATCCGGGGTCGGCCGCTCGGGAGCCTGGCCCGTGAGGATGGCCCAGAGGTCCGCCGGCACCATGGTTTCGGCGCTCTCCCGGTCCCGGTCCTGCACCGGAGGGGAATGGGAAACCGCCGGAGTGGGTTCCGACTCGGAGGACCCGGAGGTGTCCATCCGCCGGTAGCGGTCCATATCGGGCTCTCCCCTGCTCCCGGTCGGGGCCCGCCGGTAGCGGAATGCCTCATCCTCCACCGCCACCGGCGGGCCTCCCTGGCCCTCCTGGCCCTCCTGCGACCACGCATCCCCCGCGTCCTCGGCCTCCATCTCGTCCATACGGCGCTGCCGCTTCTTCTTCCTTCCCACGGCGTCGATGACCGACGCCGCCATGAAGAGGAGGATGAAGAGGATGGTGACGAAGCCTTCTTCCACGGGTCAGTCCTCCTTAGGAGCGGGGCCGCTGGCCGCCGCCCTGCTGGGGTGACTGCTGGTCGTCGGACCCGGCGATGGCCTCACGCATGGTGGTGTCGGACTGGATGTTCTTGTACTTCATGTAGTCCATGATCCCCAGGTTTCCGGACGCGAAGGCCCCGGCGATGGCCCGGGGAACCTCGGCCTCGGCCTCCACCAGACGCGCACGCATCTCCTGCACCTTGGCACGGTTCTCCTGCTCAAGGGCTACGGCCATGGCACGTCGCTCCTCGGCACGGGCCTGCGCCACCCGCTTGTCGGCTTCGGCCTGATCGGTCTGCAGTTCGGCGCCGATGTTCTTCCCGACGTCCACGTCCGCGATGTCGATGGAGAGGATCTCGAAGGCCGTTCCGGAGTCGAGCCCACGGGAGAGCACGGTCTTGGAGATGGAGTCGGGGTTCTCCAGCACGGCCTTGTGGGAGTCCGACGAACCGATGGACGACACGATGCCCTCACCAACCCGGGCCAGGATCGTCTCTTCGCCGGCACCACCCACGAGCCGGTTGATGTTGGCTCGGACCGTAACCCGGGCGATGGCGATGAGCTGGATCCCGTCCCGGGCCATGGCCGCCACCCGGGGGGTGGCGATCACCTTCGGGTTCACCGAAACCTGCACGGCCTCGAAGACGTTCCGGCCGGCCAGATCGATGGCGGCAGCCTGCTGGAACGAGAGGTCGATGTTGGCCTTGTCCGCCGAGATGAGAGCCCGGACCACCCGGTCCACCTGACCACCGGCCAGGTAGTGGGCCTCGAGATCGCCCACCTTGATGTCCAACCCTCCCTTGGTGGCCCAGATGAGGGGACGGACCACGGCCGGTGGATTCACCTTCCTGAGCCTCATCCCGATCAGGTAGCCGATCCCCACCCGGGCTCCGGCGGAGATGGCCTCGATCCACAGGCGGACCGGAATGATCCACAGGGTGATGATGAGGAGGACGAGAAGTCCAACCAGTGCCAGGGTGGTCGTTCCAAGCAGGAGATCGTCAGCCATCCGTAGTTCACTCCTTCACAGGGAGTTCAGGTGTGGGGTCGATCCCGGAAGGGATCGGATCCATTGGTCGCGTCTGGTACACACAGCCCGGGTCAACCGCGCCCGGGTCGACCGCCAGGGCCGGCTCCGGACGCGGTAGCCGGAATGATTACCCGGACTCGGCGCCAGGGTGCCCTGCGGAGATCTCCCGGTCCGGGGCCACACGAACCACGTGCCGGTAGCCCTCGGAGGCCACGATCTCGATGGGGGTCCCCGACTCGATCCAGGACTGCTCCGAAACCACGTCCAGCCGCTCCTCTCCAAAGAGACCGGTGCCGGCGGGGCGAAGGTCGGTGACCGCGACCCCCAGCGTCCCCCGGAGCTCATCCCGACGCACGGAGGAGGTATATCCGGTGTCCCGATGCGTCTCTTCTCCCAGGAAGATGCCGAGCCGCGTAAGCCGTCGGTTGGACGGCATCCGGCGCACCAGGAACCACGAACTGGCCAGAACCAGCGTCAGGGTCATGGCCAGCGTCATGGCGGCCCGGCTGTAGTCGGTCACAGTGGGGATGTCGCCGATGAGGGACATGTAGATGCCTGCCAGGATGGCGAGTCCTCCCAGGATACCGAACACACCAAGCCCCGGAAGCACCAGCGCTTCGACCAGAACGAGCACGACACCGACGCCGAACACGATGAGGCCCTCTAGTCCGGCGAGTCCGATGATGAGGTGGGAGCCGAAGAAGAGCGCGAGAGCCAACACCCCTGCCCCGCCCGCCAGACCGACCCCTGGCGACTTGATCTCCACCAGGAGCCCAAGGAAGCCCAGGGAAAGCAGGAAGGGAGCCACCACGGGATGGGTGAGGAAGCGAACCGTCCGCTCGGCCCAGTTGGCCGTCTGATCCACCACCTCCCGGTCCGTGGTGCCCAGCGCCTCCATGAGCTCATTCCAGTCTGCCACTTCGGTGGCGTACCCCAGCCCCACCGCCTCCGAATAGGTCAGGGTGAGGAGCTGGCCGGCCGCCACGACCCCCTCGATCTCGATCTCCGGATCCACCATGGCCTCGGCGACGGCGGGGTCGAGGCCCCGTGCCTCGGCCAGGGAGCGCATGGTGCTTCGCATGACCGAGACGATCTTCTCCGGAGCCGTCTGTCCCGTCCCGTCCACCGGGGTAGCGCCACCGATCCGGGAACCGGGCCGCATATAGATGCCGTCGGCGGCCAGCGAGATAAGGGCGCCGGCGGAGATGGCGGCTCGATTGACGTAGGCGTAGACCGGTACCTCGGAGTCTGCGATGGCGGCGGCGATGCGCTCAGCCGCGTCCACCCGTCCTCCCGGCGTATCCACGTCGAGGATCACGGCAGCAGCCTCGGCGGCTGCCGCTTCCTGCAGACTGCGTTCGACGAAGGGAGCCAGTCCCAGCTCGATCACCCCCTCGATGGGTACACGGAACACGGGGCCTTCACCCCGAGTGACCTCCTGGGTGTCCACGGCCAACGCCGATCCTCCGAGGGCGAATGCCGGCCCGGCTCCCATGAGAGCCGCGGAAAGGGCCGCCAGGGGAGCCGCCACCAGGATCAAGGGAATGATGGAACGCAAGGTACCTCGTACGGACGAAAGATTCTGCATGATCCCTCCATGACTCGAGGTCCCAACCGACCGCGAGAAGCGTCGAAGCAGACCCGCGGGATATCGAGATGGATCCGCGGGGTCAGGGCGAGCGGAACTCGTCCATCAGCCGGAGCGAGTACCAGGCCCTACGGAGCGCCAGGACCGGGTCGTGGTCATCCAGTGCCGTCCGGGCACCGACCAGGAGACGTTCGGCCCTTCGTCGCTCCTCTTCCTGATACGAATGAACCCCCGAAACCCTTCGAAAGGTTTCCTCGGCGTCGGCCACGAGTTCGGCGGCCAGCATCTCGGGGGTGGTGGCGCGAAGCTGGTCAGCGGCTGCCAGGAGATGAAGGATCGCCCGCTCCAAATCGCCGTCCGCCAGCGCCGTCTCCGCTCCCTCCTGATGACTCCGGGCGTCTGCGAGGGTGGGAGCAAGGTGAAGGGGAAACTCTCCACCCAGGAGTTCATCGATCCGGCGGAAGGTCCGATCCAGTTCCCGGATGGCCGGGGCAAGGTCTCCATTCTCCAGGCGCGAGGCCAGCAGAGGGGCCGCAGCGCGCCTGACCTCGGAACGAAGTGGCTCGCCTTCGGACCTGGGCAGCTCCCAGGAGGCCTCCCAGCTCTCGATGAGGCGTGAAAACTCACGCCCTCGACCGGACCAGCGCAGGATCCTGGGAAGGGTGGGAAGGTCGGTGTTGTAGCGAAGTGTTGGAAAGCTCTCTTCCGCCGTCAGTTCAACCGGCTCAGGGGCGAGGAGATCGCCGCAACCGGTCAGCAGGAGCACCGCCAGGGTGGACAAGACCAACCGACGGTACGGGGGTCTGGAGCGGTTGAGGCTTGGCAACGAAGAATGATCGGGGTCAGGGGGTCGGAAACGCGCAGCCTGGAGCGTCAGATTTCTGCGGACAGTCTACGGGCAAGCCGGATATCCAGGGGTCAAGCTATGGTACTCGCTCCCCGGTGGCCAGGGTCCCGATAACGGGATGCCGGCGCGCCTACCGTCGTCGACCCGTGGGCATCATCTTTCCCCCTTCCCGTCGCCGCCATTCGGCTGGACGATCCCAAGTGGACCCTCCCATTTTGAGTGCCGTGAGTCTCCGTTCCCGTATCGATACCTGGGTCGAGTCCACCCCGGTGCAGGCCACCGTGGTGACGCTCATCATCATCAACGCCGTGATCCTCGGCCTCGAGACATCCGAGACCGCCATGGCGCGCTGGGGGCACGTCCTCATCCCGGCCGACAAGACGATCCTGGCCGTCTTTGTCGTGGAGATCGCCCTCAAGGTCTTTGCCCGGGGCTGGCGCTTCTTCAGGAACGGGTGGGACGTCTTCGACTTCGTGGTGGTGGGAATCGCTCTGGTGCCGGCTGCAGGCCCCCTTGCCGTACTCCGTGCCCTCCGGGTTCTCCGGGTCTTGCGACTCCTCTCCATGGTCCCGCAGCTGCGCTTCGTGGTGGACGCCCTTCTCAAGGCGATTCCCGGCATCAGCTCCATCTTCGCCCTCATGGGGATTCTCTTCTACGTCTTTGCCGTCATCGCCACGAGCCTGTTCGGGTCCAGCTTCGACGAGTGGTTCGGTACGATCCCCGCATCGCTCTACTCCCTCTTCCAGATCATGACGCTGGAAAGCTGGTCCATGGGAATCGTACGACCGGTCATGGAGGAGTATCCCTACGCCTGGGTCTTCTTCGTACCCTTCATCCTCATCGCCACCTTCACCATGCTGAACCTGTTCATCGGGATCATCGTGGACACCATGCAAACCATGCATGACGCCGGGATGGAAGAAGGAAAAGACTTCCTGGAAGAGGCGTTGGGCCAGGAGGAGTCGCGCATCCGGGAGGAGATCGACGGTCTCCGTCGGGAGATGCAGGCCCTGCGAAGGGTCCTGGAGACGCGTTGAGCCTCTGCAGTCCAGAGGCGGGGACCCCAGCCGCTGGACACGGACTGCTCCTCGGGCCAATGTGAAGGGGAGTATGAGGCACTGCGACCGATTCCCTTCCTCACCTTCCTCCTCAAGCCCTTTCGGACCCCATGGCCAACA
>PWZC01000272.1 GCA_003567615.1 Gemmatimonadota bacterium
CCATCTTGGGCCGGGAAGGGACGGACCCCACGGGCATCGTCTATCAGGATCCCTGTGGGGTTCCCCTGCAGCAGCAGGGGATGCAGGACCACGCGGGATGACGGGTTCAGGTGGGATGACCAGGTCAGGTGGGACGATGCCACGGCGGGGAAGGCTCCGGCTCGGTCCGCTCGTGCTCTTCGTCCTTCTGGGCCTGGCGGCGGGGTGCGGGGGAGAGTCGGCTCCGGGCACCGGTGACGGATCGCCCGGTACCCGGGACCGGCAGCCGGAGAGCCCCACAGTCGCCGAGGGGGGTCCTGGAGAAGCGGTGGTGGTCCGGGATCAGGCGGGTCGGGAGGTCCAACTCCCCTCTCCTCCCGCGAGGGTCATATCGCTGGTTCCAGCGGCCACGGGAATCCTCCTGGCGATGGGTGAGGGGGACCGGTTGGTGGGGCGCACCGACTATGATGGGGACCCGGCGGTGGACCACCTTCCGTCGGTCGGGGGTGGCCTCCACCCAAGCCTCGAACTCCTCACGTCGCTGGATCCCCACATCGTCATTCGCTTCGAGGGCGACCAGGATCGTGCGACGCCGTCTGCGCTGGAGCGGGCGGGCATCCCCCACCTGGCCGTCCGACCGGACCGCCTAGACGACATCTTCGAGATGATCGCTCTCCTGGGTGATCTCCTGGGTGTGCCTGGTCAGGCCGAGGCGCTGGAGAGCGAGCTCCGCGGCGAGCTGGCGGAGGTTCAGGATCGGATCGCCGGAGAGCCGCCGGTCCGGACTCTCTTCCTCCTGGGTGGAGACCCGCCGTGGGTCGCCGGCCCCGGTACCTTCCTCCACGAGCTGGTGGAGATCGCCGGTGGCCTCAACGTCCTGGATGAGGGAGAGGTCCCCCTGTATGGTCCGGTCTCGGTGGAAGAGGTGATCCGCCGGGAGGTATCGATCCTCCTGATCCCGGAAACTGGCCGGGTCCCCGCCGGCCTCCGGCGCCTGGAGGTGGCGCGACTCTCCGGCGACGTGCAGTCTCCGGGGGTGGGCGTGGGTGAGTCGGCCCGTGAAATTTCCCGGGCACTCCACCCCGAGGCCTGGCGGTGATGGGGAAGCCATGGGATTCGGGGTGGGTGCGGCACCCCCGATCCCCCGTCAGGGAGGCTCGGCGTTGAGGGAGGTGGGAGCCGTGGTACTCCTCCTCGTGGTGGCTGGAGTCTCCGTCCTCCTCTCGGCCCGTTTCGGTGCCGTCCCCCTCTCCTCCACCGAGGTGATCTCGGTCCTCACCGGAGGCGGGTCCGACACGAATCGCTTCATCGTCTGGGAACTCCGGCTGCCCCGGGCCCTCCTGGGAATCCTGGTGGGGGGCGGACTTGCCCTGGCCGGGGCCGTGTTCCAGGCCCTCCTCCGGAATCCGCTGGCGGAGCCCTACATCCTGGGGATCTCCGGCGGTGCGGCGGCGGGAGCCGTTCTGGTGCTCTCCCTGGGGCTGGCTTCGGCGGCCTCGTGGTTTCTGCCGGGAGCCGCCTTCGGCGGTGCGATCCTGGCCATCGCCCTCGTCTTCGGGGTGGCGGTCTCCGCGGACCGGCGGCTGGATGTCCGGGTGCTCCTCCTGTCGGGCGTGGTGGTGGGTGCCTTCTTCTCGGCCTGTATCGCCCTGATCCTGGCTCTGGCCGAATCCGAGGTGGTGCGCTCGGCGGTGCTCTGGATGATGGGAAGTCTGGCCGGTGCCACCTGGCGGACCGTGGGGATCGTAGCCGTCTACACCATCCCCTCCTGCCTCCTGCTCCTGACGCTGGCCCGCGCCCTGAACCTCATGTCCATCGGAGAGGAAACGGCAAGCTATCTGGGCACCGAGGTGGAGGGGGTGAAGCGAATCGCCTACGGGGTAGCCTCGCTGGTCGCGGCTGCCGGCGTGGCGTTTGCCGGAGTGATCGGGTTCGTGGGTCTGGTCATCCCCCACGGGGTCCGTCTGATCATGGGCTCGGACCATCGGATCCTGCTGCCCCTCTCCTTCCTGGCAGGGGGGGCCTTTCTCACCCTGGCGGACCTCCTGGCGCGGGTCCTCCTGGCGCCCACCGAGATCCCCATCGGCGTCATCACCGCCTTCGTGGGGGTGCCCTTCTTCCTCCTGCTCCTGCGCCGGAGCCTGCGGGCATGACCTTCGAGACCCGGGATCTCTCGGTGCGGTACGGGGCGAAGGGGCCCTGGGCGCTGGAGGGTGTGTCCATGGCCGTGCCCCCGGGGGAGATCTATGCGGTGCTCGGACCCAATGGCTCCGGGAAGTCCACCCTGATGAAGGCACTCCTGGGCACCGTATCGGTGACGAGGGGAGAAGCCCTGGTGGGCGGCCGAGCCGTGGCGGCGTGGCCGCGGCGGGAACTGGCCCGGAGCGTGGGAGCCGTGAGCCAGTCCGAGGCCACGGCATTTCCCATTTCCGTCCGGAAGCTGGTGGAGATGGGACGCTACCCACATCTGGGCGCCCTCTCTCCCATGACGCCGGAAGACCACCGGGCCGTGGACGCGGCCCTCCGGCGTTGTCGGGTGCTGGAGTTGGCGGACCGTCTCGTCGACACCCTGTCCGGGGGAGAATTCCAACGCGTTCGCATTGCCCGGGCTCTGGCCCAGGAGCCCTGCGCTCTGGTCCTGGACGAGCCTACTGCGTCGCTGGATATCCGCCACGAGATGGGGATCCTCCAACTCCTCAGGGAGTCGGCCCGGGATGGCGTTACCATCCTCCTGGTGACCCATCACCTCAATCTGGCGGCCCGATTCGCCCATCGGGCCCTTCTTCTGGACCGGGGACGGGTGGCGGCGCAGGGACCGGTTCGGGAGGTCTTCCAGCCCGAGGTGCTGGAACCGGTCTACCAGTGGCCCCTGTCGGTGGGACTGGATTCGGTTACAGGCGCCCCGACAGTGACGCCGTTGGACCGGGACGAGCTACCCTGAGGACGTGCCTCGCAGGCCTTGCAGG
>PWZC01000252.1 GCA_003567615.1 Gemmatimonadota bacterium
AGCGCCATGCGCGCCGTCCTGGACACGGTCCGGATGAGGGGGGTGGTGGTCATCGGGGAGGGGGAGAAGGACGATGCCCCCATGCTCTACAACGGGGAGGAGGTGGGAACGGGTGAGCCCCCTGAGCTGGATCTGGCGGTGGATCCGGTGGAAGGGACCCGGCTCCTGGCCCTGGGGCGGCCCAACGCCATTGCCGTCATCGCCGCGGCGCCCCGGGGGAGCATGTGGGTCCCCGGCGCCTCCTTCTACATGGACAAGATCGTGGCGGGGGCCGAGGCCCGCGACGCCATCGACATCCGCGCCACGCCCACCGAAAACCTGCGCCGGGTCTCGGAGGCGACGGGCCGCCCTCTGGAGCAGCTTACCGTCTTCGTCCTGGACAAGCCCCGCCACGAGGCCCTGGTGGACGAGATCCGACGGACCGGGGCGCGGGTGGCGCTGAACACCGACGGTGACGTCATGGGGGCGCTTCTGGCGGCCTATCCCGGCACGGGGATCGATCTGCTCATGGGGGTGGGCGGCACACCGGAGGGCGTCATCGCCGCCGTGGCCGTGCAGGCGCTGGGTGGGGGGATGCAGGCCGTGCGGGCGCCCCAGCTCCCGGAAGAGAAGAGCCGCCTGGATGAACTCATCGACCGGGATGAGTTGGAGCGGGTCCTCCACCTGCCGGACCTCCTGGGATCCGACGACGGCTTCTTCGCCGCCACCGCCATCACCGGCGGCCCGTTCCTTGAGGGGGTCCGCTACGACGAGCGCGTGGGAGTGCGGACCGAGAGCCTGGTCATCCGGGCCCGCTCAGGCTCCATCCGCCACATCCGGGGAATCCACCGGCTGAACGCCGACCACATCTTCGGCGAGCGGCGGATGGACGAGGTGGTGGAGGTCATCATCGACTGACGGGCCGGGTCCCCCGTGACGGGGGACCCGGTTCCCTGTCGGCGCAGCCCGGCCGGAGGAGAATCCCGGAGGGAACGTCAGCCGGGCCGGACCCTCAGAATCCGGCGCGGAGTCCGACCTGGAAGGAGCGGCCGGGGCCGGGCTCGTAGAAGCGTCCGCCGAAGGCGTTCACTGCCACCGAAGCCATGTAGTCGCGATCCAGGAGGTTGGTGACCGCGGCCCAGGGCGAAACCGTCACCCCCGACACCTCCACTCCCCGCAGTCCACCCCGGAGCTCCACCAGGGTGTGGGACCGGGTGTACTCGGAGTTGGTATCGTTCACCGGGATCCGGTGTGCGTAGCGGGCCGAGACCTCCGTGAAGAACATCTCCGGTGCCACCCGGAGCGCCACCCGCCCGTGGTGGGGAGCGAGCCCGGGGATGCGGTTTCCGGAGAAATCGGCGTCTTCCAGCCGGAACTCCCGGAAGCGGGCATCGGTCCAGGTGTAGCTCAGGTCGGCACGGACCGGCCGGTTCGGCATGGCCATGGAGAGGCTGGCCTCCAGGCCCTGGTGACGGGACGATCCGGCGTTCCGGAAGTACGTCCGCCCCGGGGAGCCCTCCACCTCGAAGGGAACCAGTTCGTTCTCCAGATTCGTCCGGTACGCCGTCACCTCCCACGACGAGCGGCCGTCTCCCAGTCGTCCCCGCAGCCCCAGCTCACCGGAAACGCCGTCCTGGGGCTCCAGGTCCGGGTTGAACCCACCTGCCGCGTCGGGCCGGTTCGCCAGTTCGGTTGTGGACGGGGTCTCGAAGAAGGTGCTCACCGACGAGAAGAGGTCCACCCTGGAGGACACCGGAAGGTGTAGCCCCACCGAAGGGCTGAAGGCGCTCATGCTCCGGTCTCCGGTCCCCACCGCCTCCCCCGGCTCCCTGGGGAAGCGGTCCCGGGCCCGGAACTCGTGTCGGTCGTGGCGGAGCCCCAGCATGACGTCACCCCGGGTGGGGAGGGGAAGGGCGGCCTGGGCGAAGAGCCCGAGGCTCCGGACCCGCTCATCCTGGTCCAGACCCAGATCACCCTTCTGCCCCCGTTCATTGGCGAAGTTCAGGCGATCGTCGTCCTGGAGTTCGGACTCGATCCCCACGTACCAGCGCAGGGGGCCCCAAGCCACCGCCTCCTCCCGACTGGCCTGCACCCGGGCTCCCAACCCCTGGCGGCTCAGGTCGATGATGGCAGAGGGGATGGGGTTCACCACGGTGCGTCGAATGGCGAAGAGGGAGGTCTCCCAGTTGAGCCCTTCGCCTGTGGTACGCCAGCGCGCACCCACCTGCCCCTGCCGAACCTCCTTCGACGCTCCTTGCAGGATGTTGAAGTTCCAGGCCGGTCGGGTGGGGTCGTCCCGAAGGTTGGCGGGGAGGGACCCGGGGTTTTCGGCATCCAGGTCCAGGAGGTTCAGCGTCAGTGCCAGCTCACCGCCGGCCAGTGGACGGAAGAGCCGGGCATTCAGCCCCAGGCGGTCCGAGGCTCCATACGTTTCGCCGGGGTCGTTGGGGCGCTCCCGGAATCCCTCCCAGGTGACAGTGGAGAGCGATAGGAGGTAGCCGGTGTCGCCCACCGTTCCCGAACCGGTGGCCTGGAACTTCTCATGGCCGTGACTCCCGAAGACCGCCTCGGCCTCGATCCGCGCCGGCTGGGGCCCGGGCATGGCCGTGTGGAAGGCGAGGACGCCTCCGGAGGCATTCCCGAAGAGGGCCGACGCCGGACCGCGCACCGCCTCGACCCGCCCGATGGAGCCCAGATCGATGTGCTCCAGGGTGGACTGACCGTCGGGCAGGGTGGCGGGGATCCCATCCACCAGTACCCGAACCCCGCGAACACCGAACTGGGCCCGGGCGCCAAAGCCCCGGATGGCCACCCGCTCACCCACCGCCGGGTTGAAGCGATTCTGAACCTGGACGCCGGGAAGCCCCTGCAGCGCCTCCTCCAGGAAGGTCCCACTGCGTCCGGAGCGAAGTCGTTCCTCGTCCAGGACGGACACAGCCATGGGCGAGGCCGAAAGGACGGTCGG
>PWZC01000273.1 GCA_003567615.1 Gemmatimonadota bacterium
TCGGACGGGGCCCTTCGCTTGTCCCTGGGATGGGCCTCATCGGACCAGGATGTGGACCGGACCCTGGAAGCACTGGACGCGGTGGCCGGTCCCCGACCCGTTCCCGTTACGTCCGCGATGCCGCCGACCTGAACCCACACGCCGGTTCCGAGGCCTTTCGCCCCCCTAGACCCAAGTCTACACCTCCATGCGACTCTTCATCGCCCTGAATCTTCCCGAAGAAGAACGCCGGCGGATCCACAGTGCAGCGGATCCTCTCCGGGAGGCCGGATTTCCCGTGCGGTGGCTCGATCCCGAGCTCTTTCACCTCACTCTGAAGTTCCTTGGCCCCACTCGTTCGGAGATGACGCCGGTCGTCCAGAAGGTGATTCGGAAGGTGGCGAGTCAGACCCGCCGGTTTTCCCTCAGGCTCGAGGGATTCGGCGCCTTCCCAACGATCCGTCGACCCCGGGTGGTCTGGCTCGGCGCCGACCCCTCCCCGGCACTCCGATGTCTGAAGCAGGATCTGGAGTGGGGGCTCACCCGCCACCACTTCGAGCGTGAGACCCGTGCCTTCCATCCCCACATCACCCTGGGGCGCGTTGATGACGAGATCGGAGCCGGGGTCTTCCGTGGGTTGGATGAGGTGGCTGCCGCTCTCGACTTCACCAGGGAAATCCCTGTGGACTCCGTGGACCTGATGCGAAGCCACCGGCTTCGGGACGGGGTTCGGTATTCGGTGGTCGACAGCTATCCCCTGGTGGAGGTCGATCCGGGGGAGTAGGCGGATCATGGGGTGTTTCGGTGGTTGTCTGGGGCGAGTTGTCGCCCTTGCCTTTCTGGTCGCCCTCATCTGGTTGGCCTGGCGTTTCGGACCCGGAGTTGCGGAGCGACTTCCGGATCGCCCCGTCCAGGAAGAAGCACCTTCGCCGGAGGCCATGGAAGCATTGGGTCGGGAGGTGTGGACCGACCTCACCGCCTGGCTGGTTGCGGGTGAAGCCGACGACCCCTTTGTCATGGGCGGAGTGGAGGCGGAAGCGCTCCTCGCTTATCGAAGAGGGGACGTCCTTCCACCTGCCCTGACCGACCTTCGTGTCGAGGTGGAAGGCGGGGAGGTCCGGGTCTCCGGAAGGGTGGCTCGTTCGGCCCTTCCCCCCATACCCGAATTGGACCGGATCGACGACATTCTCCCCGACTCGGTTTCCGTTGCCGCCCGCGGGGGGCTCCTTACGGATCGGGGAGGACAGGGTGTGTTCCTGCTCCGTCGGCTGGATGTGGCCGGCGTCCCCCTCCCCCGACGCTTCCACGACCGGGTACTCGCCTCTCTGGGTCTCGAAAGACGGCAGGATCTACCGGAGGGAGCGGTGGTCTTCCCCCTCCCCACCGGGGTCGGATCCTTGCACGCCTCCGGCGGATTCCTGATCCTCCGGCCCGACCACTGACCGCTGGGCGGCTGCCCTTCTCCCGCTCCGAGACTCCCATCGCGACCGCGACCCCACCCCTGAGACGCATGGCATGGCCAAGATCCTGATCGTAGATGACGAGGAGCCCATCCGGTCCATCCTCCGCCAGCTCTTCGAGTACGAGGGCCATGAGGTGGATGAGGCGGGTTCGGCCGCGGAGGCTCTCACTCTCCTGCAGGAGGGCCCCGCAGATGTCGCTTTTCTGGACGTGAAGATGCCGGGCCAGGATGGTATCGAGCTTCTGGAGACGCTCCGACGGGACCGTCCCGACCTCCAGGTGGTGATGATTTCCGGGCATGGCACCATCGATACGGCGGTGGAAGCCACCCGGAAGGGAGCCTTCGACTTCCTTGAAAAGCCGTTGGATTCGGACCGACTCCTCCTGACCCTCCGGAATGCGCTGGAGGTAAAGGGGTTGGCTCAGTCGGTGGCCGTGCTCCGGTCCCAGGTGGAGTCGCGCCATGCCATCGTCGGTTCGTCCTTTCAGATCCGGCAGGTGCTGGACCGGGTGGAACGGGTTGGGCCCACCGATTCCCGGGTTCTCATCACCGGAGAGAACGGAACCGGAAAGGAACTGGTGGCGCGCGCGCTGCACGCCATTTCGCCTCGGAAGGACTGCGCCTTCGTCGAGGTGAACTGCGCCGCCATCCCCGGTGAACTGATCGAAAGCGAGCTTTTCGGGCACATGAAGGGGTCCTTCACAGGGGCAGTCCAGGACCGACCGGGGAAGTTCGAGCAGGCCGATCGGGGTACCCTGTTCCTGGATGAGATCGGAGACATGGCGCTGGCGGCACAGGCCAAGGTGCTCCGGGCGCTGGAAGAGGGGAAGGTCACGCGGGTGGGCGGTCAGAAGCCAAAGGGCGTTGATGTCCGGGTCATTGCGGCCACCAACAAGGAGCTGGACCAGGAGATTGGCGAGGGACGCTTCCGGGAAGACCTTTTCTATCGGCTGAATGTCGTGCCCATCCACCCCCCCCCGCTTCGGGAGCGGCGGGACGACATTCCCATGCTGATCCAATATTTCGTGGACCAGATGTCCCGCAGGGACGGCCTTCCCGCCCGCACGTTCAGCGCCGAGGCCGTGGCGAGACTGCAGGCGCTGGAGTGGCCCGGAAATGTCAGAGAGCTCCGAAATACGGTAGAGCGTCTTCTCATCCTGGCACCTGACGACGGCGTCTCGGCCGACGACGTGGGCGCGCTGGTGGGGCAGGGTGCCGGTGGTGATGCCCTGGGGGCCGAGCTTCTTCGTGCCTCCACCTTCGCGGAATTTCGTGAACGTGCCGAGCGCGCCTTCCTGCTACAGAAGCTGAGAGAACACGACTGGAACGTTTCGGAGACGGCACGGGCGCTGGAGATGCCGCGTTCCAACGTCTACAAGAAGATCGACAAGTACGGGCTGCAGCGGGACGACTGAGGCGTGGAACTCCGGGAACGGGCACGCGGCACGTTGGGTAGGCAAAGGGCACCGCCGAACTTCTCGACCTGCGCCATCCCGGAGGCGGCGCGGTCCCCCTGGTTCCCCCCCTTCCGGTATCCCCATGCGTGAGTCCCCACCCGGACGGCCTTCCCCCCGATGGCTTCGCTCCATTTTCGAGGTACTCCGGTCCGTGGCGCTGGCCGTGGTCATCCTCGTGGTGGTGCGAACCCTGGTTGTGGAGGCCTTCAAGATCCCCACCTCCTCCATGGAGGGAACCCTCCTGGCCGGGGATTTCCTCCTGGTGAACAAGGCCGTCTTCGGAGCGGAAATCCCCGGAGTGGGCATGGCACTGCCTGCCCTTGCCGCTCCGGACCGCGGAGAGGTCATCGTATTCCATCCGCCTCACGAGCCCGGTAAACACTATGTGAAGCGGCTGGTCGGGATGCCCGGCGACACCCTGAAGATGCGGGACAAGCAGCTCTTCCTGAACGGCCGGCCGGTGTATGAGCCCTACGCACGCCACTCGGACCAGGACGGAGATGCCATCCACCCTGCCATGGCCTGGCAATCCCGCTTTCTGGTGGATGGACCCCGGCCCGGACGCTACCGGCCGTCCCGCGACAACTGGGGTCCCATCGTCATTCCGGTTGAGAGGTACTTTGTTCTGGGCGACAACCGCGACAACAGCGAGGACTCCCGCTACTGGGGTCTGGTGCGAAGGGAGGACATCAAGGGGCGCCCGTGGATCGTGTACTACTCGTCCAGCCCCGGTCTCACGCCGGGCCTCGGGTGGCTTCGGGAAGTTCGCTGGGAGCGTATCGGGGGGCGGATCCGCTGACAACCCGGGCACCGCAGGCACTCTTCGGGGGTGGATGAAGGGGGGGAGTTGCGCCGGGACCGTCGATGCGCCATTCATGGTGTCCGGAGCGAATGGGACCCTGGTGCGCCTGCGCCCGACCCCGTCCCCGGATGGTCAGACGGTCACGACGCCTTTCCCGACGCGACAATGAGCCCATCCCCCCGCCGGACCCTCAAGAAGGACGGATCCCTCGATCGGTACCTGAGTGAGATCAGTGACTATCCCCTCATCAACCGAGAAGAAGAAGCCCGACTGGCTCGGGGCATACGGGCCGGTGAGGAGGAATGCCTCGAGCAACTTGTGCGGGCGAACCTCCGCTTTGTCGTTTCCGTCGCCAAGAAGTACCAGAACCAGGGTGTGCTCCTCTCGGACCTCATCAACGAGGGGAATGTGGGCCTGATCCGGGCGGCCCACCGGTTCGACGAGACGAAGGGCATCAAATTCATCTCCTATGCGGTCTGGTGGATCCGTCAGGCCATCCTCCAGGCATTGGCCGAACAGAGCCGGATCGTCCGGGTCCCGTTGAACCGGGCCGGTGCCCTCCACCGGATCGGTCGGCGATCCTCCGCTCTGCTCCAGGAACTGGGGCGTGAGCCTACAGTCCAGGAACTGGCCCAGGATCTCGATGTGAGTGAGGAGGAGGTCGAAGCCACCCTCGCCATCTCCCAATCCCACCTCTCCCTCGATGCACCCACCGCCCCGGGTGAGGACAACCGGCTGCTGGATTACCTCCCGGACCAGTTCGCCCCCGATCCCGAGAACGGTGCGTACGACCAGGCGCTGCGCGAGACGGTGGACGGCGCCCTGGCCAGTCTCAAGGAGCGAGAGGCCAAGGTCCTCCGGCTGTATTTCGGCTTGGATGACCAGGAACCCATGACCCTGGAGGAGATCGGATCCCTCCTGGGAATCACGCGTGAGCGGGTGCGGCAGATCAAGGAGAAGGCACTGCAGCGCCTTCGGCACGCCTCCCGCTCCCGCTTCCTGGGGACCTTCAGCCCCTGATCCCCGGGGTGCGTCCCAACGCGGCGGGCCCAGGGTAAGGGAGGGGTTCACCCGTTGACACTCCGTGGGATCGAGCCTACTTTTCAAAGCTCTGTCTTTATCTGGCCAAGTGCGACCCCACGGGATGTATGAAGACCCTGACTCCGAAAGCAAACGACATTGAACGGCGGTGGTGGGTGGTTGACGCCGCCGGCAAACCCCTTGGGCGGCTCGCCACCGAGGTGGCGCGGATCCTCCGGGGCAAGCACAAGCCCATCTACACGCCCCATCTGGATACCGGGGATTACGTGGTGGTGCTGAATGCGTCCCAGATCATCCTGACCGGCAACAAGGCGGATCAGAAGACCTACTTCAAGCACTCCGGCTACATGGGAGGGGAGAAGCACATTCCCTTCAAGACCATGCTGGCGCGTAAGCCTGAATGGGTCATCGAGCGGGCGGTGAAGGGAATGCTTCCCAAGAACGCCCTGGGCCGGCAGATGCGTACGAAGCTCAAGGTGTACGCCGGCGATGTCCCCCCGCATCAGGGGCAGCAGCCGCAGCCCCTGGAGCTCTGAGCGTTCACCCCTGAAGGAATTCCAACGGAGTCGGAAGCCGTATGGCGCAGTCCACCGAACAGATCCAGGCCGTCGGCCGGCGAAAGACCAGCACGGCCCGAGTGATCCTTCGCCCCGGTGAGGGGAAGTGGTCCATCAACGGACGCCCACTCAACGAGTATTTCCCCCGCCTCTTCCATCGGAAGCGGGCCGAGGAAGCGCTCAAGATCACCGAGGCGGACGGTCGTTTTGACGTAACCATCCGTGTCGCGGGTGGGGGCATCACCGGTCAGGCCGACGCGGTCCGACTCGGGGTGGCCCGCGCCCTGGTGAAGCAGGACGAGGAGCTCCGCCCGACCCTTCGTCGTGGCGGCCTCCTCACTCGCGACTCCCGCAAGGTTGAGCGGAAGAAGCCGGGGCGTCCGAAGGCTCGTAAGAAGTTCCAGTTCTCGAAGCGTTGATCCCCTCTCCCAGGACCTCGTCCAGTATGGAGCAGCAGCAGAATCCGGAAGTTGGCCTGAGTGATCTCCTGCAGGCAGGCGTTCACTTCGGGCACCAGACCCGCCGTTGGAATCCGAAGATGCGGAAGTACATCTTCACGGAGCGCAACGGGATCCACATCATCGACCTCCGCAAGACAGTGGATCGCCTTCGGGCCGCCGAGAATCTTGCGAGAGGCAAGGTTCTCAAGGGTGAGCGCCTCCTCTTTGTCTGTACGAAGCCCCAGCTTCGTGGCATCATCGAAGAGGAGGCCGAGCGCTGCGGCGCCTTCTACGTCACCGAGAGGTGGCTCGGGGGAATGCTGACCAACTTCCAGACGATTCGCCAGCAGATCCGGCGGCTGAAGGAGTTGGAGCGCGGCCAGGAGGAGAACGCCTTCGAGTTCTACACCAAGAAGGAGCAGCTTCTTCTCGATCGCGAGCGGTTGAAGCTCGATAAGTATTTCTCCGGTGTGAAGGACATGTCGCGTGTTCCGGCGGCTCTCTTCGTGGTGGACGCCAAGCGGGAGGCCATCGCCGTCCGGGAGGCGAATCGCCTTGGGATTCCGGTGATCGCCATCACCGACACCAACGCTGACCCGGACCTCATTGATTTTCCGATTCCCGGAAACGATGACGCCATCCGGGCGGTGACGCTCATCTCGCGCTCCATTGCCGACGCGGTCCTGTCCGCTCGGCGGGAGATTCCCGAGGATGATCGTCGGAAGGTGGTTGAGTCCGAGGCCACGACGTACTCCACGGAGACGGGTGAGAAGACGGCGGCGGCCGATGTCGCCCGTCGTCGAATTCGCCGGCGTCGCCGGCCCATTCCCGAGGTCATCGCCCAGATCAAGGGCGATGAGAAGGCCAAGGACGGGGATGCGGGAACCTCGCCGGCCGATTCGGAGGCCGGAGCCACCGACTCCGGTGCAAGCGAAGAGACCCAGAAGGCCGCTCCGGCCACCAAGCCCTCGTCGGCCCCGCCGCGGTCGTTGGGTGGCGAGGCGGGTCAGGGAGAAGCCGCCAAGGGCGAGCCGTCATCTTCTGGAGCTTCGGACTCCACCGACGAGGAGCGGACCGGGGACTGATTTCCCCCGTTGGATCCGAAACACCTTCGAGGCGGCCGTCGTCGAGGCCCCACCGGACAGACCCGGTGGGGCCTCGACGGACCGCCTCTTTTCATGATCATCAAGGACCCTTCCACGAGGTACCGGGCACCATGAGTGTGAGCGCCAAGGACGTGAAGCAGCTGCGGGATCGCACCGGAGCAGGAATGCTCGAATGCAAGAAGGCCCTGGAGGAGACCGGGGGCGACCTGGAGGCCGCCATCGACTTCCTCCGCAGCCGGGGTGCGGCCAAGGCTGCCAAGCGGGCGGAGAAGTCCGCCAACGAGGGGACTGTCGGCTACTACATCCACCATGGGGGCCGGATCGGCGTTCTGGTGGAGTTGAACTGTGAGACCGACTTCGTGGCCAACACCGAGGACTTCCAGGAGTTGGCTCGGGACCTGGCCATGCATGTTGCTGCAAGCAACCCCCTGGCGGTCCGGGAGTCGGATCTCGATCCCGAGGTGGTGGAGCGGGAGCGGCAGGTCTACCTTGAACAGGTACGGGAAGAGGGCAAGCCCGAGCAGATCCAGGAGAAGATCGTGGAGGGTAAGCTCCGGAAGTTCTTCGAAGACTACACGCTCATGAAGCAGCCGTTTGTGAAGGATCCGAACCGCACCATTGAGGATCTCATCACCACCGTCTCGGCCAAGACGGGCGAGAAGATCGAAGTGGCTCGCTTTGCGCGGTTCGCTGTTGGGGAGGGCTCCAATTGACGCTCTGAAGAAGGGGCAGGTCGAAGGATCGGATGGGGTCTCCCACGGGGCCGGGAAGCTCAAGTATGACCGCGTGCTTCTCAAGCTTTCAGGTGAGGCCCTGGCCGGGGATCGTGGCTTCGGCATCGACCCCCCGGTCGTGGACCGGATCACCGATGAGATTCGGGGCGTGCACGGGATGGGCGTCACCCTGGGACTGGTGGTAGGGGGAGGAAACATCGTCCGTGGCACCATCGCGTCGCAGCGCGGCATGGACCGGGTGAACGCCGACTACATGGGCATGTTGGCTACCATCATCAACGCCATGGCCCTCCAGGACATGCTGGAACGAAAGGGCGTAGAGACCCGGGTGATGACGGCAATCCGGATGGAGGAGTTGGCCGAACCCTACATTCGCCGGCGGGCCCTTCGTCATCTCGAGAAGGGCCGGGTGGTCCTGTTCGCCGGGGGAACCGGAAATCCGTATTTCTCCACGGACACGGCGGCCGTGCTCCGGGGCATCGAGATGGAGGCCGATGTGATCATCAAGGCCACCAAGGTCTCGGGGGTGTATACTTCCGACCCGGCGAAGGACCCCGATGCCGCCTTCCTCCCGTCGCTGTCCTTTCAGGAAGTGGTGACCCGTGAACTTGGCGTGATGGATGCGCCGGCCGTATCTCTGTGCAAGGACAACAATCTTCCCATTATCGTCCTGGACCTCTCCCGAAGCGGAGCCGTCGCCGCGGCCATTCGGGGAGAGTCCGTGGGTACGTTGGTTTCGTGACCGCACTCCCCGGCACCGCGCCGGTGGGAGTGGATCGTGGACGCAGGGGCGCGCCGGTTGGGCACGCCTGAACCCGGATTGAGACCATGTCTTTGATCGATGATGTCACGCAACGGATGGACGAGACTCTCGACGCGATCCGTCGGGAGTTCTCCACCGTCAGGACCGGGAAGGCGACTCCCGCTCTCCTCGACACCGTTCGCGTGGAAGCCTACGGATCTTCGATGCCCTTGAATCAGGTGGCCACGATCTCGATTCCCGAAGGGTCCCTCATCGTGGTTCAACCCTTCGACAAGAGCCTCCTGCAGGAGGTTGAGAAAGGGATCATGCAGGCCGACCTCGGCCTGAATCCCTCCAACGACGGCAACATCATCCGTGTGCCCGTTCCCGCCCTCAACGAGGAGCGGCGCCGCGAGATGGTCAAGCTTCTGAGCAAGATGGCGGAAGAAGGGCGGGTATCCATCCGCCACGCCCGCCGAGAGGCCAACGACCAGATCAAGGCCCTCATGAAGGAAGGCGAGTTGTCGGACGACGATGGTCGACGCCAGTTGGAGCAGGTCCAGTCACTCACCGACAGCTACACCCGCCGCGTCGACGAATTGATGGATGCAAAGGAAGAGGAGATCATGACGGTCTGACGGGGTTCGCCGAAGCGATTCCGGGGTTCGCCTCCGCCTCGCTCTTTGACAGGTCGTCCCTTTCCGGTCATCATCCCCGCTATGACCAGCACCGCTCCCTCCCCCTCCGATCGCCACGGTCGCGTTCCCCGCCATGTGGCGGTGATCATGGATGGAAACGGTCGATGGGCTGCGGACCGCGACCTGCCGCGCTACGAAGGGCACCGGGAGGGAATGAAGGCGGTTCGGGAGACCATCGAGGCCGCCATTGCCCAGGGGGTGGAGATCCTCACCCTCTTCGCATTCTCCACCGAGAACTGGAACCGACCGGAGGAGGAGATCCTGGCGCTCATGTCCCTCCTCCAGATCTACGCCCACAGCGAACGGGACGAATTGGTGGAGCAAGGGGTTCAGGTCAAGGTGCTGGGTGATCTGGCCCCCATGGATCGGGACACGCTGGAGGCGGTGCGCACGGTGGAAGATGCGACCCGGGGTGGCCGTGAGCTCCGATTGAACCTCATGGTGTCGTACTCGGGGCGGAACGAACTGCTCAGCGCGGTTCGATCCCTCGCGCGAGAGGTGGCTCTGGGCGCCCTCGACCCGGACGACATCCTTCCCCGGCACCTCGAGCAGTATCTGCACACCCGAGACCTTCCGGATCCGGATCTCCTCATCCGCACATCGGGGGAATTCCGGATCTCAAACTTCATGCTCTGGCAACTCGCCTACACCGAGATCCACATCTGTCCGGTCCTGTGGCCCGATTTCAATCGGGATCACTTTGGCGAAGCCATCCGCGACTACCAGCGGCGGGAACGCCGTTTCGGGCGCGTTACGGCGCGCTGAGCGCCGGGAGACAACGACGCCCGTGGCGGGAGATCTTGGTCGGCGAGTGGCTGTGGCGGGGGTGGGGATCCCCGTGGGCGTGGCCGTTGTCTATCTGGGGGGTTGGCCCCTAACCCTCACCGTCGCGCTCCTGGCGGTGGTGGGGACCCGGGAGAGCTACGGACTTGCCCGGGCCCGGGGGTGGCGTCCCTTTGAGGGATTCGGTCTGGCCATGGCCATGGCCCTGATCCTGGCGGCGGGAGTGCTACGCTCCTACGAGGCGTGGAGTCCTCTGGCGCTGGCCTTGTTCCTCCTGGTCACCCTTGGCGTCCTGACCGGAGCCGTCTTCCGGCGGGGCCCGACGGGTGACCCGCTGTTGGCGGCGGGTACGACGCTCCTGGGGCTCGGTTATGCGGCACTCCCCCTGGCCTTTGCCGTGTTCCTCCGGGAGCTCCCGGAACAGATGGCAGGGGTCCCGGTTTCGGGATGGGCCGCCACCCACCTCCTCTTCTTTCCCCTGGTGATCACCTGGCTGGGCGATACCTTCGCCTACTTCACCGGGAAGCACCTGGGGCGTCGCAAGCTGATTCCCTCCGTGAGTCCCAAGAAGACCGTCGCCGGGAGTGTGGGTGGGATCTCAGGGGCGGCGCTGGGAGCGGTGGTATTTGCCTTCCTCTTCCTGGGACCCGACGCCGTCCACACCCTCCCGCTCCCGGTAGCTGCGCTCCTGGGGGCGACGCTGGGCGCCGTGGCCCAGGTCGGTGATCTGGCCGAGTCCGTTCTCAAGCGGGAGGCCGGGGTCAAGGATTCCGGAGCGCTCCTTCCTGGCCACGGAGGGGTCCTGGACCGGTTCGACGCCATCTACTTCACCCTCCCCCTGAGCTATCTCGCCTTCCCCTTCCTTCTCGTATGATCAGATCCGAGTTGGTCATGGACACCCACTCCAGCACCGTTGGGTGCATCCCCGCCTCACCAAGGAGTTCATCGTGATCCGCGTCGCGATCCTGGGATCCACCGGATCCATCGGAGAGAGCGCCCTCAAGGTCATGGAGCGCCACCCTGACCACTTTGAGGTGGTGGCCCTCGCCGCGAACCGGTCGGTGCAGCAGTTGGAGGATCAGGCGCGTCGCTTCCGCCCGCTTCGGGTCGTGGTGGCCGACGAGGAAGCCTTCGACGCGTGTCGGGACAACGGCACCCATTGGAGTGGAGGACGTGAGGCGCTGGTGGCAGCGGCGGCCATGCCTGAAGCGGATGTGGTGCTCAACGCCCTGGTGGGCTTTGCCGGTCTGGAGCCCTCCATTGCGGCGCTCCGTGCCGGCAAGCGTCTGGCGCTGGCCAACAAGGAGTCGCTGGTCACCGGTGGGGACCTCCTCATGGAGGCCATGGAGGGCGGAGAGGGCGAGCTCGTACCGGTGGACTCCGAGCACTCGGCCATCCTCCAGTGCCTGGGGGGAGAGGACCCGGACCAGATCCAGCGCCTGGTCATCACCGCGTCCGGGGGGCCGTTTCGTGGCTGGTCCCGGGAGCGCCTGACCACGGTGGGACCGGAGGATGCTCTCCGCCACCCGACCTGGGACATGGGCGCGAAGATCACCATCGACTCGGCCACCCTGGCCAACAAGGCGCTGGAGGTGATCGAGGCCCACGTCCTCTACGGGATCCCCTACGACCGGATCGAGGCGGTGGTCCACCCGCAATCCGTGGTCCACTCCTTCGTGGAGTTCGTCGATGGATCCGTGATGGCCCAGTTGGGGTTTCCTACCATGGAGCTGCCGATCCTCTACGCCCTCACCTACCCGGAACGACTGGATGACCCTGGCCTCAGGACGTTCGACCCGGTCCGGGCCTCGCCCCTGACATTCGAGGCGGTGGACACCGACGCGTTTCCCCTCTTCCGTATTGGGGTAGGGGCCGGTCGGGCCGGCGGAACCGCTCCCACCGTGTTCAATGCTGCCAACGAGGTGGCGGTGGAAGCCTTCCTTCAGGGGAAGGTCGACTTCCCTGGCATGGCCGGGGTTGTGGACGAGGCGTTGGCCCGAAGCGACGTCCGTCCCGTGACGGAGCTCGAGGTGATCCTGGAGGCGGACCGTGAGGCGCGGCGGTTCGCTCACGAGTCGGTAGCGCGCCGGACCCCGGCCGGGAATTGATCAACGCATGACCATCATCGCCACTCTCATTGTTCTGGGCGTTCTCATCTTCGTCCACGAATTGGGCCATTTCGTGGCAGCCCGGTCCGTGGGGATCCGTGTGGATCGCTTCTCCATCGGGCTCGGACCCCGGGTCTGGGGCTTCCGGCGGGGAGACACCGAGTACGTTCTCAGCGCCATCCCCCTCGGCGGATACGTGAAGATGGGGGGGATGGACGACGAGGTGACGGAGCGCATCGAGGGTGGCGCCGTGTCCGCCGGGGAGGAAGGTTCAGCCGACACCCCCACAGCCGGCCCCTCCCGGGATTCGGATTTCGACTCCAAGCCGGTGTGGGCGCGGGCCTGGGTCATCTCCGCCGGGGTCATCATGAACATGCTCTTCGCCTTCTTCGCCTATACGGCGGTGGCGGCGGGGTGGGGGAGTGCCCAGGCCGACACCACTCGTCTGGGACAGGTCGTGGTCTCCTTCCTTCCGGATGGTACGGAGGAACTGGAGGCCATTCCCGAGGGAGCCCACTTCACCCGGATCGGCGATCGTCCGGTATCCCACTGGGGGCAGGTCCGGGAGGCGATCCTGGAAGCTCCCGCCGGTCCCCTCACCTTCCAGTGGGATGAGCCCCAGGGCGAGATCACCGTCCCGGTCCCCGCCGACGTGGAGGATCGGCGACGCCTGGTCATGGGTCTTCGGTACTGGGTCGAGCCGGCGTTGATCTTCGTGGAACCGGGGGCGCCCGCCCACCGGGCGGGGGTGCGGGCCGGCGACGTGGTGGTGGCAGTGGCGGGAGAGCGGGTCCATCTCTGGAGCCAGGTGCAGGACCAGATCCGGTCCCGGCCGGGCGAGGAGATGGAGATCGTCGTGGATCGCGACGGGGAGGAGCTCTCGTTCCTGGTGACCCCGTCGTCCGTGGACGGCATCACCCCCGACGGAGAGCCCCAGACCATCGGCCAGATCGGGGTGCAGGCCCAGAATCCACCCATCACCTACACCCGGGTCGCACCGCTGGAGGCGGTGGAGGTGGGATGGCGTGAGACGGTCTTCGTCACCGGGTTCATCCTGAA
>PWZC01000186.1 GCA_003567615.1 Gemmatimonadota bacterium
GGCCCCACGCCAGAGCCTCCCGCCGATTTCGGGAGGGGATGGTGAGATGGGCCAGATGGGCGTACTCGTGGACGAAAAGGAGTTCGCCCCATCCCCGATGATCCCCGATCCCACTCCGCGGACCCGGTGGCGTGGGCCAGAGGGTGGTGGTGGGATAATCCAAAAGGGAGATGGCGTATCCGTTGGCCTGGTTCGTGGGATCCGCCACCAGCACCGTGACCCTGCGGCCGGGGGCGTGCCCCACCACCCGAGCCACTTCCCGATGCATGCTCTCCATGCGCTCGACGATAGGGAGGGTCCACCCCTCGGCTTCGGCGGGAAAATGAACCTGGAAGTGCTCCGTCTCCACGGTGCGCCACGACGCATGGGGTCGGAAGGGCTCGAGGCCGATCTGTGCCTCCACAGGCGTCGCGCCCACGGCAGCCAGGAGGGTCAGGACGAGAAGCGGGGTGCGGAGCGGACTCATGGCAGCGGTGACCAGTGAGGGGAGTGGAAGTGGTGACCGCACGGGAGAGCGGCAGGCATGACCGAGGGGAGCGGGACCGGACACGGTATCATATTCCCCAATCGAGCGCCTTTCGAGAGGCCACCCCTTTCCCCCCCGCGTCCCGGCTCCCATCATCCGAATCGCCGTCGGGGCGCTGCGGTCTGCGACCGGACCCACCTCCAGCCAGGACCCGCCCCCAGCCGCACCCGCCCCCAGCCGGACCCGCGCCCAACCCGGACCCATGCTTGAAACCCTTCTCCCGCCGCTGCAGCGCTGGCTCCTCTTCTCGGGGGTGATCCTGGTGGTGGGGGCCGTGACCTGGCGCGGGATCCTGGTGC
Source organism: Gemmatimonadota bacterium (assembly GCA_003567615.1). GTDB lineage: Bacteria > Gemmatimonadota > Gemmatimonadetes > Longimicrobiales > Gaopeijiaceae > PWLA01. Next base: position 826 of record PWZC01000186.1, read on the forward strand.
CCCGGCTCCGCTACCGCCTCACCGACGGACGTCTGGAGCATGAGGCGGAACATCCGGAAGTTACTCGCGCCGAGGCCCGGGTGGCTGGACTGGCCATGTGGGTCTCGGCCCTGCTCATGGTGACCTGGGGACTTCGGCTCTGGGCTCAGTACCTGGACTTCCGGGACCCGTTCACCTCGGTGGAGGAGGACCTGCGCTTCCTACTCTTGGAGACGGATTGGGGGATCGTCTGGATGGCGCAGGGCGGCATCATCGCCCTTCTCGTGGTGGGCTTCTTCATCCTCCGACGGCGAGCAGGTGCCACGCCGCCACCGGAGCCCGGCCTGACCCCTGAGGGGGTGACCCGAACCACACCGCCCGTGCTGGAGCTTCCCCTACGCTGGAAGGCCGCCGCAATGGGAATCCTGCTCCTGGTTCTGACGCTGGGTCTCTCGAGCCACGCCATGTCGGTGCCGGGGAGCCGCACCCTGGCCGTGTCGGTGGACATGATGCACACCCTGGCCGCCGGAGGATGGATCGGAACGCTCCTCCTGATCCTCATCACCGCCCGGCCCCGGTCCGAGGGTGGTCGAACGTTCCTCGCCCTTCAACTGGCCGCCTTCTCACCGCTGGCCATGGTGGCAGTGGGGACCCTGGTCTTCATGGGAATCCTCCTCACCATCTTCCACACCCATGAGATCGCGGCACTCTGGGAAAGCGAGTACGGGCGACGGCTGAGTGGGAAGGTGGCGCTGGCCGGCGGGGCCATGCTTCTGGGGCTGTGGAACTGGCGCCGGGGGCTCCCGGCGCTGGTGCGGGCCGACGGGAAGGAGGGGGCCCGAGCGGCAGAGCATGTGTGGCGGAGCGCCGCCTTCGAGGTGGCGCTGGCGGCGCTGGTGGTCCTGGCCACCGCCATCCTGGTGGCTACCCCCGTGCCGCCCGGGGCCCACTAGAGGGGCCTTCGGGCGACACAAAGGGTGGGCGACAGGGGACCGAGCACTGGGAACGGCCCCTCCAGACCATCGCCCTACTCCACCCCCACCAGCTCGATCTCGAAGGTGAGATCCTTCCCGGCGAGGGGGTGGTTGGCATCCAGTTGGATGCTCTCCTCACCCACCTGCACCACCTGCACCTGCATGGTCTGGCCGTCCGGAGTCCGGAGGTGGAGGTGCTGGCCCACCTCGGGCGAGAGATCAGGCGGGAGCTGCGCCCGACCCACTTCGTGGATCAGATCTTCCCGGTGGGGGCCGTAGGCGTCGGTGGACGGGATGGTGACCGTCTTCTCCTCACCGACCTGCATCCCGTCTACAGCGGACTCGAAGCCGGGGATGACGCGACCGGCCCCGAGTTCGAAGGAGAGGGGATCCCGGTCGGCAGAGCTGTCGAAGACGACGCCCTCTTCGGTGCGGCCGGTATAGTGAACGTGAACGGTGCTTCCCTGAGTGGCTTCAGACACGGACTGCGGACTCCTGGAACTGGATGGAAGAAAGGTGGCGCGATGATTTCCCGGGCCGACCGGATGTCGACCCGGCACGGGATCAACGGAGGCTCCGACGGCGCTCCCGAACCGTTTCCATGAGGTACTCGATCCGGCTCTGGAGGGCGTCTTCCAGCTCCTCCATGGTGATTTCCCGGTCGTCGAGCTTGACGGAATAGGTGAAGGGCTCTTCGTCCCGGGTCTCGGCCAGCTTTTCCCGGGTGTCCTCGGCCTTCCCGAGGGCAAAAAGGGCTTTCTGGAGCCAGGAGGACTCCCGCTGCTGCAGTCGGATCTCCCGGCGCTGCTGCCGTCGGCGATCGCTCACGTACGTACTCCCGCGTTGGGGTGAAGGCAATATGGAACAAGGGGGCTTCCGACGAGACGCCCCTGCGATTCTCCTACTTCTACCGTAGAGTCGCCGTGTCGTTTCATTCGGGTCACCCCTGGGGGCTATCGGTGGGGCTCCACCACGATCTTCCCGAAGACCCGTCCCGCCTCCAACTCCTCGTGGGCGCCCCGCACCCCGTCGAGTCCCACGGAGCGGTGGACCGAAGGGACCAGCCTTCCCCGGAACACCTCGGCCATGGCGGCACGAAAGTCGGCCGGGCTCCCCATAGTGGTGCCCAGGATGGAGAGCTGCTTCCAGAAGACGTGGCGCAGATCGGTCTCGCCCCGATGTCCGGTGGTGGCCCCGTACGTCACCAGACGGCCGGCGGGCGCCAGGGCCCGGATGAGGGTGGGCCAGAGCGCCTCTCCCACTGAATCCAGGATCACATCCACTCCCTCCGGGCCGGTGGCCTCGCGGATGAGCTCCCGTGGCTCGCCGGAGAGGCGATCCAGCACCTGGTGTGCTCCCAGCGCCTCCAGTCTGCGACTGTTCTCGGGGCCCGACGTGAGCGCCACCACCCGGGCGCCGGCGTTCCGGGCGATCTGCACCGCCATGCTCGCCACCCCGCCCGACGCGCCGGTGACGAGGACCCGTTCCCCCGGTTGGATCCGGGCACGACCCACGAGCCCACGCCACGCCGTCACCGCCACAAGTCCGGCCGCTGCCGCCGTGGCGAAGGAAACATCGTCCGGGAGCTGCAGGAGGTTGGCGGCGGGGACCACCGCGTACTCGGCGAATCCGCCCTGCGTGTGCTCGCCCAGGACACGGAACTGGGGATCGGGAAGGTCGGGACCCCGGCGCACCCCCTGGATCCACTCCCAATCCAGGGTGGGATCCACCACCACACGGACCCCCTCGGCGACCCCCTCCACGCCGGCGCCCACAGCCTCCACCTCTCCGGCCATGTCGGACCCCCCGATGTGGGGCATGGGGATGCGGATGGGCAGCCCCCGCCGAACCCAGAGATCCAGGTGGTTCAGGGAGGCGGCCCGGACCCGGAGTCTCACTTCCCCGGGGCCGGGCTGGGGAATCGGCACATCGGCGACCTTCAGGACGTCCGGGGTTCCGTGCTCGTGGAAGATGCTGGCTCTCATGGTCCAAAGGCTCCTCGGGTGCTGGGGATGGCGGTGGAAGCGACCAGGGGACGCCCTGTCCCCCCGTCCCATCCCTGGATATGTTCAAGTGCGTAGGATCCGTCCCCCGCCGACGGAGTAGGGAGGCCTTTCTCCTTCCCCAATTCCCGTGATTCTGCCTGACCCTCCGGAATCGGAGTCCGTCTCATGACCGACAACGAAGCGAAAGACCACGGATCCGCCGGCAGCGGCGGGAGCAACGGTCGGGTCAATCCGCTGGAGAATGGTGACATCCACGGGACCCCCGACGCCACCCTCGGAGGCTATTTCCGGGAGCACTCGCGTCCGCCCGCCTTCGAGGGCGCGGACGGAGAGCCCTACACCGTCTCCATCGAGGTCGAGAAGACGGGAGACCTGCGGGCGCCCTATCAGGGTTATCTGGTCTTCCCCCGTTGGGCCTCCACGGGCCTCGGGGTCATCGGACCCCTGGAGACACCCACGCTCCTGGCCGGCCCCAACCCCCAGGATGTCATGGGTCAACTGGGCGCTCTTCCCCTGGTGCAGGTGAAGGTTCTCCTGGATCTGGCCATTGACCGCTCCCGCGACGAACCCCGGGACTGATCACCCAACAGGACGCTGTCATGTTTCGCCGAGGTCTCCTCTACCTGAGCGAATCGTCCGGAGCCAAGAAGCTCCTGACGGGCACCCCCCTCACCCGGACCATGAGCCTCCGTTTCGTGCCCGGGGAAAGGGTCGAAGACCTCATCGGCGCCGTCCGGGAGGCCAACGCCCAGGGGCTCAAGGTGACGGCCAATTACCTTGGCGAGGCGGTGACGAACCGGCAACAGGCCCAGGCCGCCGCCGACACCTACCTGGAGGTACTGGACCGCACTGACCGGGAGGGCCTGGATGCCAGTATCTCCCTCAAGTTCACGCAGATGGGGCAGGACATCGACGACGCCTTCCTCCGGGAGAATCTGGGCCGGGTCCTGCAGCGCGCCGACGACGCCGGGATCTTCGTCCGCTTCGACATGGAGAGCTCGGCGTATGTGCAGCGCACCCTCGATGCCTTCGAGGCCCTCTGGCGAGACGGCTGGCGCAACATCGGGGTGGTGCTTCAGGCCTACATGAGGCGGACGGCCGGGGACGTGGCGCGGATGAACGAGCTGGGGGCCCGGGTGCGCCTCTGCAAGGGCGCCTACCGGGAACCTCCCGAGGTGGCCCTCCAGGACATGGCCGCCATCCGGAAGAATTTCGCCGAGCTCATGCAGGTCCTTCTCAGGGACGGCGTCCTACCGGGAATCGCCACCCACGACGAGCGCCTGGTGGACGCCACCGTGCGCTTCGTGCGGCGGGAGGGGATCGATCCGAGCCGGTTCGAGTTCCAGATGCTCTACGGTGTCCGCCGCGACCTGGAGCAACGTCTGGTGGAACAGGGGTACACCGTACGGGTCTATGTTCCGTTCGGCGAGAAGTGGTACCCCTACCTCATGCGGAGGCTGGCCGAGCGGCCGGAAAACGTGGCATTCATGGTGGAGAGCATGGTGAAGGAATCGCCCCTGGGCGTTCTCTTCGGGAGTTCGACCCCCGGCGGGCGCACCAGCGGATCGGGAGGCTCGGGAAATTCCGGGAGATCGGGTGGGTCCCATGGATGAGGGCACCGGGACGGCCACGGTGACTGTGACGGCCCCCTTCCTCCGGATCACCGAGATCTTCCACTCCATCCAGGGGGAATCCACCTGGGTGGGCGCGCCGTGCACCTTCGTCCGTCTCACCGGGTGCCCGCTGCGCTGCGTCTGGTGCGACACCGAGTACTCGTTCCACGGTGGTGATCGGATGTCGCTGGACGAGATCCTGGCCGAGGTGCGTCGAATCGGATGCCCGGTGGTGGAGATCACCGGCGGAGAGCCCCTCATCCATCGCCATGCCTTCACCCTGGCTCAGCGGCTCGTGGAGGAGGGATACACCGTCCTGGTCGAGACCTCCGGTTCCGAGGACGTCACCCCCCTGGACGAGGGGGTCCACGTCATCATGGACCTGAAGTGTCCGGGGTCCGGAGAGATGGCCCGGAATCGCTGGGAGAACCTGGATGTCCTGGACCACCGGGACGAGGTGAAGTTCGTGGTGGCCGATCGCACCGACTACGAGTGGGCCCGCTCCGTGATCCGGGATCGGGGGCTGGAAGATCGGGTTCGGGATGGATCGCTCCGGGCCATCCTCCTCTCGCCGGTGTGGGACGGTCAGGACCGGAGGGCCTTGGCCGAGTGGATCCTGGAGGACGGACTCCAGGTGCGTTTCCAGACCCAGCTTCACAAGCACATCTGGGATCCGGGCGCCCGGGGGGTGTGAGGATGTCCCCGTCAGCGGGGAACCGTCCATCGAGGTCCGGTCCATCGAGGTCCGGGGACGCCGTGCTGCCCGGCCTCCTCCCGTACGAGGGTCCCGGCCATGACCCGGACCCACCGCAAGGGGGTTTTCTCGCCGCCGTATCGCTGATCCTGACACGGATTCCGGGACAGGATGGGGATGTGGTCGGATCGGACTCCCGCTTTCTCCTGATCCGGCGGGCCCGGCACGACCGCGACCCCTGGTCCGGGCAGATGGCACTCCCCGGAGGCCGCCGGGATCCCACCGACACGTCCCTTCTGGCCACCGCCATCCGGGAAACCCGGGAGGAGACCCGGGTGGACCTGGGCGCGGCGGGGCGTCTCGTGGGTCGACTGTCCACGGTGACACCGCGTACGCCCCACCTCCCGGCCCTCTCGGTGATCCCCTTCGTCTTCACCCTCTCGGTCCCCGTCGCCGCCACGGCTGCCTCGGCCGAGGTGGCCGAAGTGGTCTGGGCACCGGTGACGCTCCTCCAGGGCTCCCAGGCCAGGATCACCCACTACCTCCCCATGGAGGGGGTCCGGTTGGCCTTTCCGGCGCTGGATGTGGACGGTCGAACGGTCTGGGGCCTCACCCACCGGATCCTGGACGACTTCCGGATCCGCATGGGGTGGAGGGGAGCGCCCTGACGGGGCCCTCGGCCGTAGCCACTGCCGGAGAGGGGTGAGGCGTCAGAAGCCCTCCAGATCGGTGCGCTGGATCTGGATGCCCCGCCGGGCGAGCCCGTCCATGTATCCCCTGGGGTCCACGGTCTCGTCGGGGGTGCGCACACCCTTCTCCCGGATCTCGCCGGAACACTGCATGATCCCGGTGAGTGCCAGGGAGAACCCGGTGGTGCGCATCATGGCCGAGATGCCCGAAGCCTCGTCGTAATAGTCCACCAGGTCGAACCGGATGGCGCGATGGGCGCGGTGCTTCTCGCCGCGGATCTCCACCCGGAGGACAACGAGATCCTGCCCCTTGGGCTTCCGTAGCTTGGGGGTCACGCAGTCGATGAAGAACCGCCGGGGCGGGATGGCGTGGCCGTCCACCTCGATGGGTTCCAGCTCCAGGAGGCCCAAGCTCCGGATCGCCTTCATGAGGACGGCATGGCCCGGGTAGCGAAGGGTCTTGTACTCCATCGTGCGGAGTTGCCCCTCATAGCGATAGGGAAGGGTGGAGATCCCCCCGGCGGTATAGAAGGCCTCCAACATTCCCAGGGGCTCGGGGAAGGAAACCTGCTCCAGCCCGGGGAGGGGCTCCACCTCCGCCGGCTTCCCCTCGTGGAGGACGAGGCCCGGGGTGGTGTAGTAGTCCAGCACCCCTTCCATGGAGTAGACGATCTGGTAGTTGAGGGGAGGCTCCGGATCCTGGGGGAGTCCGCCCACCCACATCCGCACCGAGTCCACCTGGTCCAGCTCGTCGATGCCGGCCTGGGCCAGGATGTTCACCATCCCCGGCGCCAACCCACAATCGGGGATCACGCTCACGCCCCGCTCGGTGGCCAACCCATCCAGTTCACGCTGCTGAGCCACGATCTCCGTGTTGCCGCCCAGGTCGCAGAAGTGGGCCCCGGCCTCGATGGCGAGCTGGGTCATCTCGAGATTGAAGTAGTAGGGGAGGGCGCAGACCACGCCATCCATCCCCTTCATGGCCGTACGAACCGAATCCGGGTCCCGGGCATCCACGGCCTCCACCTTGAGGCGGTCTCCCAGGAAGGGACGGAGGAAGCTGGCCACCCTGTCCGTTCGCTGGTCACCCACCACCACCTCGGTGACCTTCGGGCTCTTCAGGAGATCGTACGCCGCTGCGGAGCCCTGGGCCCCTCCCCCCAACACGAGAAAACGCATCCTCTTCTCCTCATTCAATCGGGTTTGGTCACGAAAATCCCTCCGGCCTTCCACGCTCGTCTAGTGGACTGAGGGGGTCAATCCCCGTCGCCGAAGAGGTCCGGCTGGGGCCCGTCGTCGGCACCGTCCTTCACGGATCCGCCACCCTCGTTCACGGATCCGGTGGGACTCTCCCCAACTCCGGCGTCACGCCCCTCCCCGGCCCCCTCGCTCTCGGGCGCCTCCCCCTGAGGCCCCTCGCTCTCGGACGCGTCGCCCTGGGACCCCTCGCTCTCCGGCGCCTCGCCCTGGGGCCCCTCCCTCTCCGGCTGCTCCCCGGCCAGGCTACGCGTCACCTCCACCACCCGGTCGCCGGCCTGGATCCGCACCAGTCGACTCCCCCGGGTCCGGCGCCCCTGCTCGGGGACGTCGGCGGCACGGAGCCGGGATACCGCCCCACCGGCGGTGATGAGGGAGACCTCGTCGCCCGCTACCACCTCCAGGGCGCCCACCAGTGGTCCGCCCTGGGAGCCGGAGGGAATGGCCAGCGTCCCCAGCCCACCCCGCTTCTGGAGGGGGAACTCGCCGAGGGGCGTGCGCTTCCCCCACCCTTCCTCGCTCACCGTGAGCACGTAGGCCTGACGCCTCACCGGAATCATCCCGATGACCTGGTCGTCGTCCCGGAGGTCGATCCCCTTCACCCCCTGGGCCGTGCGCCCCATGGTGGACACCTCCTTCTCCTCGAACCGGATGGCCCGACCGTCCCGGCTCAGGAGCATGAGGACGGCGCGGCCGTCGGAGAGGATCACGTCCAGGATGCGGTCCCCGTCCCGCACGCCGGCGGCGATGATGCCGCCGCTGCGGGGATTCGAGAACTCGGAGAGGGCGCTGCGCTTCACGGTCCCGCCCCGGGAGACGAAGACCAGCACCCGCTCCTCGTCGTCCAGGTTCTCCACCGGCACGAGGCTCACGATCCGGTCGCCCCGGTCGGCGCCGACCAGGGCGTAGATGGATTGTCCCCGGGAGGCCCGGGCCGACTCGGGAACGTCCAGGACCGACAGGAAGTGGCAGTGGCCGCCCTCGGTGAAGGCCAGGATCCACCCGCCGGTGCGGGCGGTGAAGACCCGCTCGAGCCAGTCGGTCTCGTAGTTCTCCATCCCAGCCAGCGCCTTCCCGCTCCGGACCCGGCGGCGGTAGAGGTGCATGGGGATGCGCTTCACGAAGCCCTCGTGGCTCACCGTGACCACCACGTCCTCGTCGGCCACCGCCTCTTCCAGCGGGGCGACGTGCTCCTCGGCATCCCGGAGGATGACGGTGCGGCGGGCGTCGCCGAACCGCTCGGTGACCTCGTCGAGTTCTTCCACCACGACCCGGAGCTGCTCCGTTTCCGAGTCCAGGATGGCCCGGAGCTCTCCGATGAGAACCTCCAGCTCGGCGAGACGGTCGCGGAGGGTCTGGCGCTCCAGCGAGGTCAGGCGACCCAGGCGCATGTTGAGGATCGCATCGGCCTGGATCTCCGAGAGGCCGAACTGGTCCTGGAGTCGGGTCGAAGCCTGGGGGCGGTCCCGGGACCCCCGGATGATGCGGATGACCTCGTCGATGTTGTCCAGGGCCACCAGGAGCCCCTCGATCACATGCCTCTCCGCCTCGGCCTTCTCCACATCGTGGCGGGTGCGGCGCACCACCACCTCCAACCGGTGATCCCGGTACCGCTCCAGGAGCTCCTTCAGGTTCAGCTCACGGGGCTCGCCCTTGTCCAGGGCGAGCATGATGGCCCCGAAGGTGCTCTGCAGGTAGGTCCGCCGATGAAGGATGGCCAGGGTGGCGGCCGCATTGGCGCCGCGCTTGAGCTGAATGACCAGCCGCAGCCCGTCGCGGTCCGACTCGTCCCGCACGTCGGTGACGTCATCCAGCTTCCCCTTCCGGGAGAGGCCCACGATCTGGTCGATGATCTTGGACTTGGAGACGCTGTAGGGGATCTCCGTCACCACCAACTGGTCCCGCCCGCCGCGCAGCGCCTCCTTCACGATGCGGGCCCGCATGACGATGCGGCCCCGTCCTGTCCGGTACATGTCGTGGATCCCGTCGTCGCCCACGATGAAGGCGCCGGTGGGGAAGTCGGGGCCCGGAAGGTGGGCCATGAGTTCATCCACCGGGCAATCGGGATTCCGGGCCAGGTGGCGAAAGGCGGCGGTCACCTCGTTCAGGTTGTGGGGCGGCATGTTGGTGGACATTCCCACGGCGATCCCCGACGCCCCGTTCACCAGCAGATTCGGGAGGCGGGCCGGAAGAACGGTGGGCTCCTGGATGCGGCCGTCGAAGTTCGGCGCAAAGTCCACCGTCTCCTTGTCCAGATCGGCCAGCATCTCCAGCGTGATGGGCGCCAGCCGGGCCTCGGTATACCGGTAGGCCGCCGCCGAGTCCCCATCGATGGAGCCGAAGTTGCCCTGCCCATCCACCAGCGGGTAACGGAGCGAGAAATCCTGAACCATCCGCACCATGGTGTCGTACACCGCCGAGTCGCCGTGGGGGTGGTACTTACCGAGCACCTCTCCCACCACCGACGCGCTCTTCTTGTAGGGCCGATCCGGTAGGAGTCCCAGCTCGTTCATGGCGAAGAGGATCCGGCGATGCACCGGCTTGAGACCGTCCCGGACGTCGGGGAGGGCCCGGGAGACGATCACGCTCATGGAGTAGTCGATGAACGACTCCCGCATCTCGTCCTCGATGAGACGGGTCAGGATGCGCTCCCGCTGCTGAGCCATGGACATGGCGACTCCCTGGGCTGTCGTGGATCCGAGCGCTGCCCGCCGGCCGGTTCAGGCGCACGGAACTGGGACTGTGTTGACGGATTGGACGATGTGGGTGGATCGGACCGGGTCGACAAACGGTGTGACCGGCCCGACGGAAGATGGGGAGGCGGGCGAGGGGAGGGAAGTGCGGGTCTTCGGGATCGCTTCGGCCTCGAAATGCGAATCCAGATTCGCATTTTGGCTGCTGACCCTTGCGGATGGTGCGGAGGGAGGGTGGCAGTTGTGCGTCCGCCTGGGTGCCGCTCCCCTCCTTCCAGGGGAGGAGACGGTGGGATCCGGTCAGGGGAGCCGTACGTGGCTAGCCCGTGCCCATGGACCGCGTCAGTCCCAATCCTCCAGCGTTTCCTCGAATTCGTCGACCATGGTGGGATGCGCGTGCCGACGAGCGGCGGCGATACCGGTCCGGTAGGCCTCCCGAGCCTCCTCGTCCCGACCCAGGCTCCGAAGCGCGGCTCCCAGGCGCCCCCAGGCATTTCCCTCATCGTCGGTGACGGCGAGGTACCGGCGCAGCTCCTCCACGCCTTCCTCGAGTCGATCCTGGGTGAGGTACTCCATGGCAAGCCCGAAGCGCAGCCGGGGATCGTCGGGGCGGGACTCGAGCATACGGCTCAGAGTCTCCAGGCGGGAAGAACTCATGGCAAGCTTTGTCGGAGGAGGTGGATCAGTCCGGGAACTGGACGGATCAGTCCGGGAACTGGAACGACTCGCGCAGCTCGGCGGACGACGACGGACCGGAGAGGAGCTCCACCAGCGCCGACATCTCCGAGCCCACCGCCTCGATGCGATCCAGGACGGTGAGGGCGTGGGCGTAGTCGAAGTAGGCGGACACCGCCTCTTCGGCGGCGGCATGGGCCGCCAGCACATGGGAGTCCATGGTCGCCCGGAGGTGGGACACGATGAGGCGGACCGCCCTCTCCACGTCCTTCTGTTCCGCCAGGGTATTCAGGGAAAAGTCACCGGAAAGGCGGGGGAGGAGGGCCTCCACCGCCACCCGCCCCGACGGAGGAGCGGCCACGGCGACGCCCGTTCCCTCATCGTTTCCCAGGAAGGAACGTGCCCCGTGGGACAGGGCTGTGACCTCTTCGTAGTTGCACGCCACGATCATGGGGTCCTCCGCTCTGGGGTCCGGCGGGAGCCCGAGCCCCCGCGGGACTTCCCCGCCGGACCCGGTCGGGCCATGCCGCCGACCCTCCCCCTTTTTTACCTATCGGGACCCCGAAGGTTTCTGCAACCCCCCGGGAGATCCGGTCAAGCCTGGACGCCACCTTCGGAACCGGGTGGGACGAGGATCGGCGTCGGCGCCCGACCGCTGCCGGGAGGAGCCCCGGGCTGGCGGCGCTCCCCACTGCTCTTTTCCACCAGGAGGGGCACGGATTGCACCTCCTCGCCCTCCACCTGCACCACGAAGCGGTAGCGACCGGCGGTGGGGAAGACGACGCCGTCCAGGTTCAGGACCTGGGGAATCCGGACGCGGTCGTCCGGATCGCCGGGACCGGCGTCCACCTGACCGTTCAGTTGGAGGATGGTCTGATCGTCGGGGCTCACCATGCGGATCGCCACGTCGAGACGCCCCTGGTCCCCGGGGTCCAGGGCGAAACGGAGTACCAGGGCCACCCGCCCATGGCGGAGGGGGAAGTCGGGACCGCGTAGACGGTGGAACGACCCCAGGACGTTGAGCTTTCCTGAGGCGTCTACGGTGGCGGCGTCGGCAAGGAGGGCAATGTCGATTTTCATATCGGACGCTATGGCTTCTATGCAGGGAAGTCCATCCCCGACGCGGACCCGCCCCGGCCTTCCGAGGACGCTTGCGCCCCGTGTCCGCTCAGGAGCCTCCGACCCAGGACCAGCCCCACCACCAGGTCGATGAGGGTATGGGCCACCATGGACGGGATGAGGCTGCCGGTCACCACCACAGGCACCGCCAGGACCAACCCCATGACCCCCGTGCGCACGATCCCCACCGGCCCCTGGTAGGCGTGAAGGAAGCCGAAGGGAATGCACGCCACCACCGCCGCCGGCCACGGATCCAGCCCCAGGGTCTGCAGGACCAGATAGGCATAGGCACGATACGCCAACTCCTCTCCCACACCCGCCGAAAGGGAGAGGCCCACGAATACCCGGCGTTCCGGTCCCGTGCGGGGAAGAAGCTCCTGGAGCAGCTTCGGCCGCCCACCGCCCGTCCATGACTCCACCGGTCGGA